>NZ_JMCG01000001.1:2400000-2700000 GCF_000764325.1 Vibrio navarrensis
CATGCAGCAAGGTCAATGTCAGTGGATTGCGGTAACTTTGCAGAATATAGCGTATTCTTTAGCGCTTACCCAGTCGATTCAGCTATAGGTCTCTTAAGTATGTTACTTGCCACAGCCAGCATTGGCCGCAAATTGCTGCTCTCGTTTATTGCTTTGGCGATGTTAGTGATGATCTCTGCATTGATTGGCGTATTGGGGTTCTCTTTGGTGGCGAAAACTGAGCGTAATGTTGTCGATACCGCGATTCCTGCAATGATAGAGGCGCGTCAAGTCTCCGAACTCAGCTCACGCATTATTGCCTCGGTACAAACCTTGTCGAACGCCAAAAATGAGCCCGAGCGTCAAGCGGCAGGCAAAGTCGTGTTTACCCAGTTAGATAAGTTGTTTTCACATATCAAGACGCTCGGCAGTAGTGGCTCGTTTGACCCTGACCTGCTTTTGCGTCTGGAAGTGAACGTGCAGCAGGTTATTGATAACTTGGCGCAGCTCGGACTCTCGGTTGAGACAAGGCTCAAACTGGCCTCGGAGATCGCAGCGCAAACCGCACAAATGCGTCTACTCAGTAACGAGCTGGAGCAACTGACGCGCACGCAAGTGCTCAATACCAGTACGACGGCCGTGGCCAACATTACCCATCTGTACGCTCTGCTCTCTGTGGGGGAGCGTGAAGCAATCATCCAAGCGCTGGATGCGTTTGTTGAGGTGGATCTCGATCTTAGCGAGCGTCTGCATGAGTTGCATTTATTGGCGTTTCGCATGCTCAATCAGATTGAAGAAGCGCGCACCTTGAGCAACGCACAGCGTATTGATGAGGTGAGCCGTGAGTTTGCCGCCAATCTCAAGCTGATGCAGAGACGAGTCTCGGCGGTGGAAGACCCCACACGTTTAGCGCAGATGGCGCAGCTATTACAGCAACTTGCCAAGCGGAAACATGTCTTTTCTCTCCTTTCCCAGCAAGAGGAAAACAATCAGCAGTCTCAAGTACTGATGCTAGCAACGGTGGATCTGTTTACCCAGCTAAACGGTACCGTTAGTCACTTGGTCGATGTGTCCAATCAGGCCACAAGCGAAGCGGCGCAAGCACTCACGCAAACGTTGGATTTTGCCCGTACTTTACTGACGCTCATTTCGTTGTTGGGTTTCGCGATTGTTGTGTTGATCGTGTGGCGTGTGGTGTATGTGTCAGTCGTCAAACGTTTAACCGAGTACTCTGCTGCGCTGCTTGCCGTCGCTCAAGGGGATCTGAATGTCTCACTGCAAGTTCAAGGGCAGGATGAATTGGCGCAAATGGGACGCGCGATCATCAAAGCGCGTGATACCGCCCAAGCATTGAAAATCGTGGCGCAAGGTGAAGCGCAGGCCAAGCGCGAACTGCAAGAGCACAAAGAGCATCTCGAAAAAGTGGTTGCGGAGCGCACCAGTCAGTTGCAGCTCACCAATGAAAAACTCAATAGTGAGGTACTCAATCACGCGAAAGCACGGATAGAAGCCGAACAGGCAAATCGCGCTAAGTCGGCTTTTTTGGCCACCATGAGCCATGAGATACGTACACCGATGAACGGCGTGTTAGGCACAACGCGACTGCTCATCGATTCGGGGCTCAATGCTACTCAGCGGTATTACGCAGATATCATTGACCGTAGTGGGCATAATTTGCTCACCATTCTCAATGACGTGCTCGACTATTCGAAAATTGAGGCGGGGCATTTACAAATCCGTCTTGCGCCTTTCGATTTGCCGCAACTGGTGCAAGATAGTTTTCAATTGATGAAAAGCCGGGCGAAAGAGAAGCAACTGGCGTTTGATTACCACCTTGAATCTGATTTAGGGCGGCACTGGATCGGTGATGCGACCCGCTTGGGGCAAGTGTTAAATAACTTAGTGGGCAATGCGATCAAATTTACCACCGACGGTGAAGTGGATATTTACGTCTGCCGTGATCCTGAAGATGAAACGCGAGTGCTGTTTGAAGTAAGCGATAGCGGTATTGGGATCGCTCCAGCGGCACTAGCGAAACTGTTTGATGCTTTTACGCAGGTTGGGGAAGGGCTTGCTCATGCAGGCGGAACCGGATTAGGACTGGCGATCAGTAAGCGATTGGTCGAAGCAATGGGTGGCGAGATCGGGGTGGAATCTCAGCTAAACGTTGGCAGTCGATTCTGGTTCAGTGTGCCGCTCGAAAGCACAGAGGTGCCGGAAGAAAGTGAAACTCGTGCCCAGCCATGCGCGAGCAATGTTTCGGCGACAATTCTTCTGGTTGAAGACAATCCTGTGAATCGCTTGGTAGCGGAGGGTTTTCTGCACAGTTTGGGCCATCAGGTGCTGGTGGCGGAAAATGGATCAGAGGCAGAAGAGCTTGCGCTGCAGCACGCTTTTGATCTTGCCCTGATTGACATTAACCTCCCAGATTGCAACGGCTGTGATCTAATGCTGCGCCTCAAAAGACAAGAAGGCGGCTTGAATTGCAACACGCCGATGGTGGCCGTTTCTGCGCATGTTTTTGATGAGGAAGTCGCGCAGTATCTCGCGGCTGGCTTTGATGGCTATCTGGCAAAACCGTTGCAAAAAGAAGCGTTGGCTGAAGAAGTACAACATTGGCTTTGCCAGCCCAATGAGCCGAAAAACCAGTCAGCTAGCGATGTAATCTCTTTGCTTGATAGAGAAAGTGAATTGCTGAACGTCGAGCTGCTTAACGCGGATCTGCATATTCTTGGCCAAGAAAAGATGGTGCAAATTGTCACCCTATTTACCCAAAGTAGCCAAGAAATCGCGGCTCAAATGGCACAGGCATCTGTCGCAGGCGATGGCGAACAGATAAAGAATTTAGCCCACAAGCTCAAAGGCAGCGCAGGCAGTTTAGGTCTCACCAGCCTGATGATGCTTTGCCAACAAATTGAAACTGATATTTCGCCTTTGCAAGCCTACCGAACAGAGCAGCAGACATTGGACACAGTGCTTACTGACAGCATAAGGGCGCTAAAAGCACAGCTTGGCCTTTAAAAAAAAACCTCCGCACAAAGCGGAGGTTTTTAGCGTTATCGGGCAGAGTTTAACGCCAATCGTCATCACGGTTTACGCTACTTTCCAGCGCATTTGGGTCGTCGTCGAATGGGTGTTCGATGCGGCCCCGTAATGCATCCAACTGGTTTTCCAGCATATTGACGGTTTCATAATCTCCTTCGGAACAGGCGACGTAAATTCGCTGTTCCAGAGCTTCGATACGATCCCGGATACTCATGGGAACCTCCCTGACTCGATTGCTTCATCGGTTTTCAAAACGATTATAGTCGAGTAAACCAAATTCGATCGGTTGATCGTTGCGATACCATTGATGCACTTTGTCACTGGTCGGCCAAAATTGCGTCGAACTACGGCGAATAGCGAATTTATCCAATAACTTAAGGTAATCCTCTTCGCTGCGTATCGATTTCAATGATTGAACGAAATCGATGACCTGTGCTTCATTGATGACAAAAAACGCCGCAGGATAACTGCCTAGCACGCCACGCACGATAGTGAGATCGTCATTCGCAGGATCGCGGTTTTTATCTTCGCTAAATAAGCTAGAGATGTTCACGTGAGCGTTATTTTTCAGCAAGGTAAACAGTTGCTCTTTGCCTGAGTGCGATGTCACCATCAACATACTGATTTGTGCAGCTGGCCCTAGCGCTTCGCCTTTGACCTGATTGAGCGAGTTCAGTAAAGCTTCGTTACTCTTGCTAAGCCCAGTATCAACGATCTCATAGCGGTCATTGAGTACCGCACTCACTTGATGGCGCAAAATATCGCACAGTTCGGACTTAGGATCGTCGGTATGGTAGACCACGCTCGTCGGTTGGTTGAAAGGCGTGATGTTTCGTTGTAGGAAATCACTCAGTTGTGGGCTTTGTTGTTGATACCAACTTGAGTGCTCAACGTGACGCATCTGTGCAGGTAACAAAGCAATAAAGTTGCTTTCGCCTTCCAAACGCAAGAAGTCCATAAACATTCGAGTTATCAGTTGGTGACCGAAGTTGCCATACACATCGAACCCTGCGACTAAAAGGTAGTGGATGCGCTCCAGTAGCGCGTAATCGAGCACCCAAGCAGTTTTCGGCTTTTCACCGACTAATCCCTGTACCACGGATGCACTGTCGAAATGGCGAAATACCGTTAAAGCAGCGTTGGCGTTTTCTCCATTGCCGTCCCAAATGATATCGGTGGTCAAGTGAGTGCCATTTTTGAACCAATGATTGATGAACTCTGATTTTGCTTCTAAATAACGAGCTTGCTGCACCGAGTACTTGACCCAGTTCGTTACGGGAAGCGCATTACTTTCTAGCTCTGCGGGCAGTTTTAGGTTGTCTGCCTGCGAGCGATAGAACTCATTAACTTGTGGCATGTCCGCTTTATCAGGATCGAGGAAGAATACCCAAAAGCGGTCATTGATGACATTCAGGGCTAACTGACCACGGCACACAGGGCCTTTGATGTAGGCCATAATGGTATTTTGCGCGTTGTCTAACATGAACTTAAAGCGCGATTTTACCGGCAGATCGATAAATGCGGTCATGGGATTGGCGGCCACATCGGGATCATAGCTAGGCAATTGTGCGACGTGGTAATCGGCGTCAATAAACCACGCTTTCCAGTCTGAAATTCGCTTGCTGTTTAACGCAAATGGCATGTGGGTTTTATCTACAATCGACCCTTGCTCTGGGATGATGCGATAGTAGACGCGCTCTACGCCAGGATCGTCGTATGGACGTCGTGTCGCGATGCGTTTCACTGGCTCTCCGGGAGGGGTGGACGAACGCACTAAGGTAAAGAAACGTGGCGCGCCCTCAAGCTCAGAGAAATAGAGGTGCGAGAGAAACAGATGTTCGTAAATGTATCGTGCGGCGAGTTGATTCTTAGGTGAATTTTGGTTGAGCAACTGCTCATAACGCGTGATCTCGCCAGCCTGCGCGTTACTAAGAGGGAGCGGTTCGTTCATGATGGCGCCATTTTCAAGCCATACCATCAAAGTCTGGTACTCATCCGCTGACAGGTTTGGCATGCCAAAGGGCATCCCCCAAGTGGGGTGATCTCTTTCGTACTGAGCGTATTCTTCGATCGTCGGGCAGGTTTGTTCTCGATCAATCGAAAAATCAAACCCGGTTAACTGGTCTTGCTGCGGCAAAGGGTGGCGTTCTTTTTGCTGCAATAGACGGGCAACCAAGCCCGCTTCAAGGTTGGCGACGCCCGTTTGCTCACGTTCATTCAACACCGGATGGAAGCTGGCTTCGCGCCACTGCTGCGTGGTTTCGGCATCCTCAAATAAGCGAGTCGGCGCCGAGGCAGTTAATCGAGTTCCTTGATAAACCAGTGCCTTGCTAGCCCCTCTATCGATGCCTTCAACAGAAGAAAGTTTTAGCTGACAAGGGGCATCGTAGCAGGCGTGACAAACGACGCAGCGATTATCCAAGATCGGTTTGACTTGCTGGAGGAAAAAATCGGCTGGCACGGAGGCGTTCGGGGAGATGCGCTCTCTGACCTCGGCTTTGCCAAATAACTGGTCATAGTTAAGACCAGCATAAGTGGCACAACCTGCAAACAGGGTGGTGAAAAATAGTAGGAGAAATGTCCGTAATTTCATTTGTTTATTCTGGAAAAATCACATAACCACAATTAAAGCAGATGCCGCGCCTGACAACAAATTAAACCCATGGATAATCACATCACGTTGAGGGATGGATTGACAAAACAGAAGACATATTGGATTTTAATAATCAGCTCAACAGCAGGGGTTAGTCAGGTTCATTTTAGTCATCGACTGAGATAAAAATTGCGGTTAAATCCCGGCAGCTATGAGACTTTTTACTTAAGTTCGAGCAAGTTAACTTATTTACTATTCACTTGTTTTCTTATTGTAAACAAGTGGGTACGCCCTCTGTGTGTCGAACTAGTAGAGAAAAATGGGCGAAAATTATGCAATTAGCTCAAAAGTGTGATTCAGTTAGGACTTTGGAAACAATATTCTCAACAGGATTGATATACAATGATTTTTCAGATGACCGTTTCAAATAAAAAATTAGGTCGCCTGGATCTCTTCTCCATGCAGATGCGGGTCTGTGTACGAGTTGAGGTGTTTTAGTTTAACGAGGGGTAATCTCCTCGTTTTGTGCGTACAGAATGTAACGTTATTTGAGCAGGGAACTATGATCAAACGTCCAATCCCAGCGCTTTTGCTTGCGCTAAGTTTTTCCTGGACATCTTCGGCGATGGCAGAAGATGTGATTCAGGCCGATCCTGTTTCAGCGGTTGATGAAAAACTGGATATCAAACAGCAGGAAATCAAAGCTCTTGAAGAGCAATACGCTGTCGAGAGCAGCCAACTAAAGGGGCTGAAGAATGACAATGTTCGCATTCAAAGAGAAGGGGAAGAGCTAGAAGCGAAGCGCAATCGCGCCAAAGCGGCCCTAGACAAACAGTATGCTCGCCTGCTTGAAGACCCTGATACAGATTTGGTCTCTTTCCAAAAGAAATATCAAGAATCTTGGGAAGCGGTGAAACAGAACCAATCTGAGAAGTTAAAAAGTGAGCAGAACATTGTTGAGAGCGAATCACGCCTTTCTCAACAAAAGCAAAAACTTGCTCGTTTAAATAGCGAATACACCAATTTGCAGGAAGCCAGAGTTGAAGCCCGCGTTAAACGTCTGGAGGCCGAATTGCGTGAAAGTTCAGTGCTGGAAACGCGCTACACCGCAACCTGTTCTTCAACCATGACGATTGGTGAGTGTATCGGCCAAAGTAAGTATCTGACTAAACAGAAAGCGGTAAACACGTTTAAAGACAAACTTTTAGACCGCTTAACTGAGTCAGCGTTAGCCAAACAGAACCTGCAAGGTGTACAACTGAATATTCATGTGCAGGAAAGTCAAACAATAGAAAGTGGTTTTTCCGGCAATGGTGCTTACACCACGCACATTCAGGCGCAGTTGCAGGCCAAGCCAGATCCATCCGCTGCTTGTCAGTTATTGGCAGTGTCGAGCCGTTACTGCTTATCAAACAGTAGCACCTCTACCAAACAAGAGAAGAAAGACTGGGTAACGGTGACGGTTCGCTCCGATCAGTATAATGATGCGGTGACCATCAACGGGGTAAGTTACGGCAGTACACCTGTCGAGTTATTGCTACCTAAAGGTAAACATCGCTTCACCGTATCTAAACCTGGATACCAAACCTATAACCGCGAAATCTATATTGGTGGAACCGATACGGTTTGGGTTAAGCTGGTAGAAGATAAGCAGGGTTAACCCCTGCTTTTGCTTTTTTTGTTGCACGGCTGTTTCTGGTGGAATAGCGTTTTGTTGTGGTCTTATTGAAGTATTTATCATGCGTTTAGTTTTATCTGCACTGACTCTGGCGATCATTCCCGTGGTCTTTGGCACTCCTGCAATGGCTCAGAAAGAAACCGTTTCTGTTATTGCCGTGGAAGATGCGCTGTTCTCACAAAACACGCTGCTTAATGAAGCAGAGAAGAAGATATTTTCTAAGCAAAATGAGCTGAATAATCAGCAAGAACAAACGAGCCGACTCGAAGCGCAGGGCAAAGAGCTAAGCTCACGTTTGCAAAATGCGAAAGCGCAACTTGCCAAAGATTATGCACGAGTTAGTGATGAACCGGATTTTGATCTGGCTCCGTCGCAAAATGCGTATCAAGCCGCTTGGGCCAAGGTGAAACAGAACCAGCAGTAGCGGTTGGACTCTCAGCAGCAGGAAGAGACTTTTGCCGCCGAGCTACAAGCACTTAAAGCGGAAAAACTCGCTATCGAGCAAAAAATTGCCAATTTGAAAGAAGATCGCCAGCGCGCTCGTGTTGCAACCATTCGCAGTGAAATTAGCCAAAAAGGCGAGCAGACTGTGGCTTACGTCAACAGCTGTAAAACTGATATGACGCTGGAACAATGTGCTAAGCAAACCAACACATTAGCGCTCCAAAAAGCGGTCAGACAGTATCAAAGTGCGCTACTTGAAGGAACAACGGAATCTAAGTTGGCCAAACAGAATCAAGCGCAAGCCACGTTGAACATTCATGTGTTGCAACAGCAGGTGTCGAAAGCAGAATTCCTTGGTGAAAACCAGTATAGTTCGGTGCTTAAGGTAACGTTAAACGCCAGACCAGCGGAAAATGCGCCGTGCAAACTGCTCGATATTGACTCCAAATACTGTTTTGCGCCCAGCCAAGCGTCTGAACCAGAAAATATCAAGGAAACCGCCTGGCATTCAGTGGTGATTCGCTCAAATCAATACGATGATCAATTGATCATCGATGGTGTACGTTACGGTTCGACGCCAGCTGAAGTGATGCTGCCTGTTGGCCAACATCATATTCAAATCGAGAAAGAAGGCTATGTTGCTTTTGATCAGTTGGTGGTGATTAATGGCGATCAAACATTGCGCGCTGAGTTAGTAGCAAAGCAAAACGTGGCGAAGCCGGGAGAAACCTTTGCGGATAATATCGGTAAGCACTCGGCTGCACCTGAGATGGTGGTGGTGACACAGGGCACTTATATGATCGGTGAGCGAGCAGGCAAACAAGTCAAGCTCTCACGAGGTTTCTCGATCAGCACAACGCCAGTCACGGTGGCGCAATTTCGCGCTTTTGTAGATCAAACCAACTACCAAACCGATGCAGAGCTACAAAAAGTTTGTACGCGAATTGAGCAAGCTGCGATTACTCCTGTCGCCAATAAATATTGGCGTGACCCGGGTTTTAGTCAGCAGGATAACTCTCCGGTGGTGTGTGTGAGCCAAAATGATGCCCAAGCGTACGTTAATTGGTTGTCGGATAAAACCGGCTATTTCTACCGTTTACCGAGCGAAGATGAATGGGAAATCGCCGCCCGTGCAGGTTCAGAAAAAGCGTACTGGTGGGGTGAAGCATTTGGTGTTGGTCAAGCAAATACTGGTTGGGGTGGCACGCCTTGGTCTAACAATAGTTCGTCACCAGTGAAAAGCTTCGCGCCAAACGCTTTTGGTCTTTACGATGTGGTTGGCAACGTTTGGGAATGGACGTCCGATACGAAAGGACTCTTGAAAGGCGGAGCGTGGAGCTTCTCTCCAGAAAAGGCCAAAGCCGAATCTCAGTTGTTTATCGCTCCTTCTTCGGCCGCTAACTTTGCTGGATTCCGAGTGGTGAGACAGCTTTAAAAGCAACAGAAGCCTTGCTAATTGAGCAGGGCTTCTTTTTTATTCACATATTTTATTGATTCACATAGCAAACAGAAAAGGGCACGTTTAAACGTTGAAACTCGTTTATCCATCGCCACTGATTGTCTTGCAGTTTATCCCCAGGTCCTTTGACTTCAATCCACTCGAACTGCCCATCTTTAAATGCCACTAAGTCGGGCATGCCATTGCGATACAGTTTTAAGTCACTCAGTTGAACACAAAAAAGCTCGTACAGCATTGCTGCTGGAATGCTCTGTGTTGCCTGTTGTAGAAGCTCGTGACTGAACACACTCCAGTTGACTAGTGGATTAGCGATCCCCACTTTGTGCTCATAAGTGGTAAAAAGAGCCGAAAAATCGCCATTTTTTATCTGTTCGAGCACCTTATCAATCAGAACTTGGCGCTTGCGGACAAAATCAGCGTGGTAGAGATCCAGCGGGCGATGTTGATAGGGATTGATAAATGCGCCCTCAATAGGGGCGAAAATCGCAGGCCACAGTGTCAAACCGAGCAGACCGTTAAGCAGAGCATTTTCCGTGTAAAATACCGTCCAACCTTGATCTTCAAAATAACTTTTGACCGCCAATTCTACCCGCTGCTGGGATAGGTTTAGTTCCAGGCGATGTTCTTGAAACGTAGGTTTCACCTTCCTAGCGATTTTTAAACCTTGTTTACGTTTTACTCGCTGCATTAACTTTTCAGCAATTTCCAGCTCAGAGATATCAATGGGCTGCTCTAGCATCTTGGTGACAATGTCACTAAATGCCTCATTCTGTTCTTGCTTGTCGTAAATCCTCGCCTGGCGTTCTCTACTTGGTGGTAATAAGGATTGCTTAAACAGTGACAACGCGAGATCAAGTTCACCCAAGCGCTCGTAATCCCGGGCAATGTCGTTGAGTAAGTGTTGCCGTTTTCGCTCTACGTAGTGATGTTGAACAGGCTCTGGTAGTGCTGCCAGCAAAAAATCCAGATTGGTTTTCTGTTTACGATCGCTCTGCCAGTAGAGATTGGCGAGTTGGTTAAGCTCAATTAAGCGATCGATTTGCTCTCGATGTTCGAAAAAACGTCGCTGTTCACTGAGCTGATACTGTTCAAATTGATGCAATCCCAAATCATCCAGCACAAATTGGGTCAGATCTTGATGGAAGTTGGCGAAGAAAAGCGTAAGCAAAACATCAATCATCTGAGCGGCATTGAGTTTAATGATAGAAAAACTCAGTAAGTTAAACGCATGAAACTCACCATCTTCCAGCTTTTCCACGAGTGCTTGTTTACTCAAAGCTCGTGGCAGTGCAGGGTAGAGAGTGAACAGTTCCGGTTTGGTCAATAAGTGGGTAGCCAGTTCTTGATGGCTAACTTTGGGGTTTAACTCGATAAATGTGGCTTGGTTTAGTTCATCTAAAGCTTGCGCAAGGTCGGGAATTTCTGCGTAGTTCAGTTTATCGCTACGAAACCAACAGCCTTTGCGACTGTATAGACGAACAAGTAGACATTGAGCGGGTTTGCTGAGTTGCTCAAATCGCGTATGCCAATCTAACTCCTCTTTGGTGAGTAAATCGGAATACCAGTGAATGGCGTGGTGAGTCAATTTACAAAAGTTTCCCAGATAGTAATCTGGGGCAAGTTCGATGCTGCTATCCATAACTCATTTAAATAAAAAAGGCTTACCTTATAGGGTAAGCCTTTTCTGCATTCAATCAATGGGCAATTATGCGCTGGCCTGTAACTCTGCCGCTTTTGCTTCGCTCACTGGCTTGGTAATGAAAGCCAGAACAATACATACGGCCATCATCACGGAAGAAATAGTGTAAGCCAAGCCATAACCGCCGCCATGAGTCATTGAGTAGCCGACAACCGCTGCGCCGATAGCGCCGCCAATGCCCCACGAGGTGTAAAGCACGCCATAGTTGGTGCCGTAGTTTTTCAGGCCATAATACTCAGCCGTGATGGAAGGGAACACAGCAAGCAAAGTGCCATAGCCTACCGCGGCAATGGCTGTGCCGATGATCAGTGTGAGCTCTGAGTCGAACGTAGCGAAGAGCACCATGTTGATGCCTTGCAGCACAAACGCGAGTAATAGGGTGCGAACACCACCAATTTTGTCGGATAAGATCCCCGCAGCCACTCGACCACCTGAGTTGAAAATCGCCAGAATCGAAGCAAGGTAAACGGCATTAGGCAGATTGGCTTGCACACTGGCGATATTGGTGATGTTACCGATGATCATCAAACCGACAGACGCCGCAAATGCATACATGATCCAAAGAGCGTAAAACTGTGGCGTTTTAAGCATGCCTTTCCAACTGATATTGGCCGCTGTTTTCACCGTTTTTGGCGCTTGGCCTTGCTTTACTTTGGGTTCTTCAGGGACATAACCGCTTGGTGGGTTGTTGATAGTACAGGCAAGTGGTACCGCAATAGCTAAGACGCCAGCTCCCAAAATCATAAAGCTGGTTTGAATACCGAGCTGGCCAATCAGGTAAGAAGTCAGCGGCGCTAGATAAATCGCTGCCAGACCGAAACCGGCCGCGATAAGGCCATTCACCAGACCTTTCTTCGATGCATGGAACCATTTCATCGCCGATGGAGAAAGGCACGCGTAGCCAAAACCGATACCCGCACCGGTAATGATGCCAAAGGTGATGTTGAGCATCAAAACGGAAGAAGCAAAACCGGAAGCAATCATGCCAAGGCCGGTCAAAGTTGTACCTAAAATCAGTATCTTACGTGGGCCCATGCGATCTTGCAGAATGCCAGCAACCAAAAGACAAACAGAGAAGGTGATGGTTGCAATTGCATAAGGAGAAGACGCGTCTGCGGCGCTCCAACCAAAATCGGTGACAAGGGCTTTGTTGAAGACGCTCCAGGCATACAAGATGCCGAGACAAAGGTTGATACAGAATCCCGCTAGCAGAATACGCTTAGCTTTATCCATCTTGCTCATGTTTGTTCTCTGTGTTGCCTCCGAGCTAACGCTAAGAGGGGACAAATGAAAGGGTGCTTAAGTTAAAAATAAGTTTGCGTTTTTCAACTCATCGCGCAAAGAGCGCGGATTATAACCAATCCAAATGTGATTGGAATCCCTTTTCAGGCTGACAGATAAAATTATTTTTATAAGTTAAAAAAGTGTTGTTACAGAGTTTATGTTAATGATGAAAAAATGTTTTCGATCTGTAAGCGCATGAGAGAAGGGGGCCTTTGCTGCAAGGCGTGAGTGCTCTATTCCAATTAATATGGTACTTACTTCACATGTAGAGAAAAAAGAAAAATAATTTCCAATGTTAAATATACGTAACAAAACCTTGCAAAAATCGCGACTTTTGTGCCGAGCAAGAGAGGGAAAGGATTTTGCAAAATCATCTTGTTAACTGCTTGTAAAATCAAACACCGTAAGTAACCTTTGTACACACTTTGCTCAGAATCCCCCTCTTGATCTCTTATTTTGCTTTGGCAAAATATAGAGAGAACTGAGATTTCAAATATGAAAGGATGCTTTTTAAGCTGTTTATAGCGAGGTGTTTATGAAGATTTTCCTAATTTTACTGTTTTCTTTGACTGCCGGTTACGCTTCAGCTGATCACATCCACTCTTTCTTATTGGGTCTGTACATTGCGTCTTTAGCGGTGGGTAGTTGCTACTGGTTCGCGTTTAGAAGCTCGCGCTTCCCGCATCTGGCGGTCTTTTTGCTTTTGTGCGGCATGTTGTCGAAAATTGTCGTGACGGTTGCAGGAGTAAGCTGGGGGATATCACAAGACATAATTAGCTCGCCATTTATTTTTTCGCTCTCCTATCTGTTCTTCTCTATTGTCACTACTTATCTGTGGTTCAGTTACCGTCAGAAAAGAACTAAAGCGCCAGGAAGACCATCAGCGGTTTAACTGGGTGATGAGTTAGATAAAAGAACGCCAGCATTCACGCTGGCGTTTTTATTGGTTTTTACAGTGTGCATTAGGCACTCATTGGCACCAGCACCATGGTTCCGAGAATCACAGTGATAAGGCCAGCTAAGACGGGCACAGAGGTGCGTTTTACTACTTCAAATGGGCTGAGGTGCGCCATGCCAGAAGTGGCAACAACGACACCAGACACTGGTGAAATGGTACGTCCCAAGTTAGAGGCTTGAAGCATTGGGATGATCAAGAACGCCGGGTTGATGCCCATTTTGGCCGCCAATGATGGCGCAAGTTCAACGAATGCATAAAAAGGGGCATTGCCAGAGCCAGTAGCAATGGCGGCAGCGACGGTTAATGCGGTGAGGATGAACATTAGTGCAATACCACCTGCGCCTGCGGTTTCTGCAAGATGGAGCAGATTGTCAATCGCACCGATGGACATCAAACCTTGGGCGAACACCCCAGCGGCGACCAAAAGCATCACCACACCTTTAAACGCGTCAGCCATGCCGTCATAGCACGCGTCCATATCTTCTAGCGCCTTTTTGCCATCAAACTTGTTGACCACGTAATGGACCAAAGCACCGATGAAAATCGACAGCACCACGATGGTGTAGATGTCCAGCTCAAGTCCTTCAATGGTACGGCCGTTAAACAGAAATACGCCGATGATCGGTAAGAAAGGCAGCAGGGCATAGAACGCGGGCGCGTCAGCTTGAATATCTGACACATCAATTTTTTCCATTGGTGTGTTGTCTTTCTTATCCAGATACTTGTTCCAGAAGAAAGTGGCAATAGCCATAACAATGATGGCGCAGATTGAGACTGGCAGAACGGTTTGTACGGCAAAAACGTCTAGCGCTAGGCCTGATTTTTCAGCGGCGATCACCACGTCGCCTGAGGTTGGAGAAAGAATGATAGCAGCTGGTGAAGCGCAGACGGCGGCCGCGGCAGGGCGAGAGATGCCCATTGCGGTCATCATCGGGAAAAGAGTCGCCATCAGTAACACACCCAGACCCGTTGCGGAACTTACCGCAAGTGACATCAAACACGCGACAATGTAGGCGGCAACCAAAAGAACGTAAGGGGATTTGATCACGGAAAGTGGTTTGGAAAACTGCTTCACCACGACGTTGTTTGCACCAATATGCGTCATGTAAGACGCAAAACCACACAGCAGCATGATCTGCATGCCTAGGCCGCCACCGCGGTTTTGCAGCATGAACTTAACGTATTCCAGAGCGTCGGTCAGCATGTTCCCCGTTGAGGCGATTTTGCCTGGGAGTACTTTGTGGCCCAAAATGCCGGTGAGGATCAGTAGCAAAATACCGGCTGTCAAAAGGACGCCGGATGCTCGGTAGCCTTTGACGATAAAGTAACCGACGGCGATGGTCACCATAGTGCCTATTAAGAGTTCCAACATAGAAATCTCCACGAAATAATAAAAAATAGAAAGGAAGTGTTGCAGTTTATGTTGGGAAATGTACAGAAAAGTACTCTGTAGCACGAGAGCGACTTGAGGTTTGAATGACCTGGGGCAAATTTTATGATGATAAATTTATCTAGTCATATGTTTTGATTTATATCTTATAGAGCAGTGCTATGCACTAGTAAGCAATGGAAGTGCGCGTCATTGTTTTGGGAGGTGTGGCGTTGCTCTGCGTTAGGAAAAACTAGAAACGATGTTTTTGGCGCAGTTGTTCAAGCTTTCCGTTCGTATCAAGCTCATACAGTCGTCGATTGATTAAGTCTCTGATCATCTCTCCATCGGAAAGCTTCTTAGACACTAAAAAGTGCATAGGAGTAGGTGTAACGCCGGGTACGTCGCGTGTTTGAAAGCGATCGTTGAGATAATCTATATCCCAGACATGTTTAAAGCCCGCCAACACTTCTTTCCAGATCAGCACCAAATCGCAATCTTTTTGTTGTAGCGCTTGCAAAGCTTTGTGAAGAGACACATCAACTTGTTTGATAAGGCCGGTATCAATGCCGAAAGTGGAATAGCTGTACCCATAGGTGCCACAGGTCTGAAATTTGTCGATGTCTTTAGCTTGGATAATCTCCGGTTCTTTGGCGTGGTTTTGCGGGGCGAAAATATACACGGGAGTAATAGCATAATAAGCGTGTGTGTAGTGATAATACCGGGCTCGAATGGCGTTGTACGAAGCGCTTAAAGCGATGTCAACGGTGCCTTCTTTGGTCGCTTTAAGACAGCGTGTCCAAGACGTTAACTCAATTTGGTATTTTATGCCCAAAGGGCTAAAAAGGGCCGCGATCGTGTCTGCGTCATATCCTGCCGCCTTGCCATCCATAAGGTAAGTGTATGGTGGCCAGTCAACGCCATCACCGCATATCTTAAGAGAACGTGTGATGGTCTCATTATTTGCAAAGCTAAAAAATGGCCATAGAAGAGTAAGAAAAAAAGCAAAACGGCAAAACGGCAAAGCGATGGACCATTCCTTTTCTGCATAACGAATCCCTTCTAATGACTTACTTGCGCTAAGTATATACCCAAGAGATAGAATGAGTGACAAATCCTCATTCGGGCCGTTTGCTCTTGTAGTAAAGAATACCCGGGGATATGCCTCTCTTGAGCTCAGCCGAGGATGTGTGTACATTACAATCGATAAAAAGTCTCATTAAAAATAGGAATCGTTATGCCAGATCAAGTGATGTTGTTGGCGGTATTGTTGATCTTCGTCGGATCATTTGTGCAGACCGCGATTGGCTTTGGTCTTGCTATTGTTTCTGCGCCGCTACTTATCATTATCGCTCCCGAATATGTTCCTGCCCCAATCTGTCTAGTGGCTCTGTTTATTTCCATCCTCAATGCGCTAAAACACAAGAGCAGCGTTGAAATTGGCGGGCTGAAAATGGCCCTAATTGGCCGTATTCCGGGCTCTGTTGCTGGCGGTTTTCTATTGGTTTTGGTTTCCACTGATGTACTTGCTTTATGGATTGGCTTGTTGGTGCTGTTTGCAGTCGCGGTGAGCTTATTGCCTTATCGAGTAGAGCCAACACCGCTAAGAATGAGCGTAGCTGGTTTTTTTTCAGGCTTATTTGGCACCAGTTCTGGTATAGGGGGGCCGCCAATGGCTTTGCTCCTACAGCATCAAGAGGCCAACCAACTACGTGGTAATTTGTCTGCTTTCTTTGTGTTTAGCTCGCTTATCTCGCTCACAATTCAGATCCCAGCGGGATTTTTTACTCTGTATCACTTGAAAATTACCTTGCCGCTAATACCCGCTGCATGGTTTGGCTATCGTCTTGCTCTATGGAGTACTCACTCATTGGCAAAAGAGAAGATCCGCTATGTTGCACTCTTGCTCTGTTTTGTCAGTGGGTTGGGAGCACTTTGGCAAGGAATGGACTTGTCTTAGAGCTGAGAATACAAAAATATGCATTAATTTTTTATAAAATAATTTTCATATTATCACTATCTATAACTATCTTTATAGCGTTGGCTGGGTGTGTTTTTGGCATAATTTGCGTCGTATGACGCGCTCTTTTTAAAACCGATCACGCCCGAATTTCACTTTTCTTTGCTGATTGTTCAGCAGGGGGGCGCTATGAATTTAGGTTTTAAATCTCGAATTTACGTGAGTGTTGCGCTACTGGTTGCCGTCTCTTTGGCCGTGCTCGGTACGCTCAACATCTTTTCTCTTAAAGAAAAAATGGTTTCTTCGCTTGTTAGCGAAACACAGAACAAACTCAATTACCACGTAGACGAACTGCAACAGGCGGTTAAGACTAAGCTACGTGCGATAGAAATGGGCGCAAAGCATTTATGGGCGCAAAGCATTTCAAGAAAAGCTTAAGTGACGAGCAAAATGTCAATCAAGCTCGGCTACTTGCAGAAAGTGCTGGCATTTCCAATGTTGTCATCGCTTATGATGATGGTCGCTCATACATGTCTTTACCTCAGGGCAATGGCGTTACGACAGGCCAGCAAGACTTTGTCAGTCGCGACTGGTACTCACTGGCGAAAAGCGGCGACCAAGTCCGATTGACGGAAATCTATACCGATAAAGTAACGGGCGAGAAAGTGATCAGCGCGGTGATGCCTCTGTATGACAAAGGGGTTTTCCAAGGGGTTTTGCTTGGCGATATTCCACTGGCAGACATTATTGCTATGGTAAGCAACATGCGCTTTGCGGGCGGTGCTGCTACGTTGACGGATCAAAATGCGGTCTTCTTTGCCAGTGACGATCCCAGTGATATTGGGCGTACACCTTCACAAGTTAGCCCTGTATTTGCGGAAATGGAGCCGCATTTTACTCACAAAGCCGTGGGCACTTGCAGTTTCCCTATCTCGGTATTGAATTTGATGGCTACTTTCAACGAGTCAATTTGACGGCGGATAAATACTGGACGCTGATGGTGTTCGTTGATCAAGACACCGCACTAGCGGGGGTGAGAGACGCGCAGCGCGAAGCACTCGTAACGGGGATCATCCTACTGTTAGTGAGTGCCATCGTGATTATCTTTACCTTAGAGCAAGCGTATAAGCCGCTGTTGAAACTTAAAAAAGTGGTGCTTGACTTGTCAAAAGGTTCTGGGGATTTAACCGCCCGCCTTGCGGTTGAAGGAAGCGACGATCTTGCCCAAATTGGTGAAGGGTTCAACCGCTTTGTGCAAAGTTTGCAGTCCATGATGCTGCAAGTCTCCGCGGCGAGTCAGACGATCTCTTCCAGCATTGTTCAGTTGAACCAGACAGCGAAAGACAACGAGAAAATTTTGCTTACCCATTCAGCGGAAACGGATCAAGTGGTAACGGCGATTACCGAGATGAGTGAAAGTGCTCGTTCGGTGGCGGAAAATGTCATTCAGTCTAACCGCATCACCGATGGTGCGAGCAAAGAAGCCGAGCAATCTCTGGTGATTGTCAACAACGCGGTGCAAACCGTGAGTGCTTTGGTCAGCGATGTGGAGGATATGTCTAAACACATTGTCAGCATGAACAAAGACGCCAACAAGATCAGTGAAGTGTTGAACGTGATCGGCGAAATCTCCGAACAAACTAATTTGCTGGCACTGAATGCGGCGATTGAAGCGGCTCGCGCTGGAGAGCAAGGTCGTGGATTTGCGGTGGTGGCGGACGAAGTGCGCGCTCTGGCGGCAAGGACGCAAAACAGCACCACGGAAATTTCAGATATGTTGGCGAAATTGCTTGATGGTACTAGCAGTGTTGTCGATTCGATGGAAAAGACCAAAGAGCAGTGTCAGTCTACCGCTGATAAAACCTCAGAAGTCTCAAATAGCTTGAATGTGATGAGCAATTCGGTCAAAGAAATCGACGATGTCAGCACGCAAATTGCCTCGGCGACGGAAGAGCAAAGCACGGTGGCTGCCGAGTTGAGCCGCAACATGCTGGCGATCCGCGACATCGTCGATACGCTGGTGGCCAGTGGTCGCCAGACGGTCAACGCCACCGAGCTGTTAGCCGACTCCAACCATGAACTCGATAAGCTGGTTTCCAACTTTAAGCTGCAATAAACGAACGGGCCGTTTGGCCCGTTTAACGCTTTCGAAGTGAGGAAAAGCTGATGGATAAAGTCACGTCCCATTCTTGGTTGGACGAAAAACATAATCGCCTGTCTGCACGTTTTGCAGAACGGCACCAAAGTGTATTAAGGCAGTTTTTTGCCCGCGACCCCAACCTTTGGCCATTGTATAAAATCAAGGAAATCAAAGAGCTAGTTAATAGCAAAAAGAACTTGTTCACGCCTTACAACTTGGCTTTACGTCACCGAATTAGTAGTGAGAGTGTCATTCCTCATCAGGTGAACCCCTTGGTTCGTTTTGATCCTCTAGCACTTTACGCGGCGGCAACGACCAAAAATTGGGATGATCCAGCCTCAGTGGAAAACGTTATTTCCACTCCTTGTGATCCCGCGATTCACGGAGCGATGTTGGCAACGATTGCGAATCCTAACTTGGTTTACAGTGAGTACGCTGGTAACGCGACCGAACTGGAAAAAGTAGTCGTCCGGCAAATGGCCAATTTGGTCGGATACAATACGGCAGATGCTACTGGTTTGTTTACTCAAGGAGGAACGTTTTGCAATCTTTATGGTTATTTACTTGGGCTGCGTAAATGCTTCCCGGAGTCAGTCATGCATGGATTTCGTGACAAGCAATTTGCGTTTATCAACTCCCAAGCGGGACACTACTCAAATATGACTAATCTCTCCTTGCTTGGCGTAAATATTGAAGAGCAATTGATTCGAGTGCGTTTGCGGGAAAATAACCAAATCGATGTTCAGGATTTGGCCAAGCAACTGGATAAATGTTTACAGGAAGGGAAGGCCATTCCCACGATTCTACTGACTTTTGGTACAACCGATACCTTTGCCATTGATGATGTGGCAGAAGTCTATTTGACTCGTGAGCGGATCTGTCGTCAATATGCGCTGTCTTATCGACCTCATATTCATGTCGATGCGGCAGTGGGTTGGAGCCTGCTCTTTTTCCGTGATTACGATTTCGCACAGAATCCACTTGGCATCAATTCAGCAACCTTGGATGGCATCGAAGGCCATGCGTCATTGATTAACGGATTGCGATTCGCTGATTCGATCAGCATTGATTTTCAAAAATGGGGCTATGTGCCTTACACGTCGAGCTTATTGTTGGTTAAAAAACGCCAAGATATGGAGTTTTTGAAACAAGATCCGAACTACTTCTCTTATTTTGAGCCTCAGCAGCGAGATAACACTCATCTACAGGCGACCATCGAGTGCTCGCGCAGTGCGGTGGGCGTGTTTTCCGCCTATTCCGCCTTGGCAAGTATGGGGTTTGAAGGTTACCAAACGCTGGTGGCACATGGGCTACAAAATGCCAATTATATGCGCTGTTTGCTGTCACAATGGCCGAACTGCTATGTCGTATCGGGGGAGAACCAAGGGCCGTGTGTCACATTTCGTCTTTACAATCCACAGCTGAAAGAGAGCGCTCGGGCGCAGTTTTACCGCGAACGCCGTTTGATCAAGCAGAAGGCGTATATGGAAAACATTGTTTCCAGTGCAACCTTTCATCGTAATCACTTTCTCTCACGTCAAAGGCGTGAACTGAAAACCAACTGGATTACATCGATGGCGAGAACCAATTACGACGAACAGGGCCGTTGTCTATTTCTGCCCGGTGAGAAGGCCGTTTTTCTCAATCCCAACACTCGGCGCAGCGACATTGAAGCTTTTGTACACGGTCTGTTTAGTTAAGCGTTAAGTAGCGGGTAATATTAAACCGTTATCGAATCGGTGTTGATTTTTATGCTGAATCTGCTTAAGAATGGTTTGGCGCTTTCAATCGGTGGAAGTGCCAAACCACATAAGGAAATATTGCATGGTAACTGCACTTTACGCCGCGATTTTATCACTCATCATGATTTGGCTCTCGACTAAGGTGATTGCTCAGCGCAAAGCGGGACAAATCAAATATGCCGATGGTGGCCACCCAGCACTCATTATTGCCCGAAGTGCGCAAAGCAATGCGGTGGAATACATTCCAATCACGCTAATTTTGATGGCATTGGCCGAGTATAATGGCGCGCAGTTGGTATGGATTCACGCGCTTGGCGTCTTGTTTGTGGTCGGACGTATTGCCCATGCCCGAGCGATTTTATCTGACACTCTGCCTTGGCGTGTCAGAGGAATGATGTTGACCTTTGGCGTGATTTTAGCTCTGGCGATAACAAACCTGATCTATTTGCCATATGAGCGCTTATGGTAGTCAACCAAAGATTACTCATTAACCTCGGGGTGCTCGTCTGTTTGAAAGTGCGGTAGCTGGGCTCTGAGATTCTCAAAAGTCGTGCGTGCGCTCTCTTTGGCAAGTTTATTGATCAGCCAATTGGGGAGGGCGCCGGCAGGATCAGCAAAAACCGTGTATTCAATATGCGTATTGCCATCGGTCAATTTTTTCAGTTGCCAAACTGCGTGAACGGATGTGATACGAATATAGTCAGCTTGTGGTGGCAAGATGGCTTGCGGCGCATCGCTAATTTCTAAGCGAAACCCTTCGGCATCAATACGAAACTTTGAGTAAGTAAGCATATCCCGATCTTTGGCTGGCCAAGGTGCGGAGAACTGCGTATAGACAATATTCTCGCTTGGGCTGATCTGCTTGACCACCACGCTGCCGCTTACGTTATCAACCCACTCTGGGACCTTATCGGTATCTTGCAATAGACGAAGAAAGCCACCATATGTCGTTGGGGTGAACATCTGCGCTTTTACCTCAACCAAGTCATCGCTGTGTTCTCGGAAATGGATGGTAATACCATTGTCGGCAGAATCGAATGTCCATCCTCGCTCAGGAGAAGCGAGGATTGGGATGCTGATAAGTGTGAAGCAAATGCACGTGAAAGTTAGGTGAATATTCATACTTTGTTGGGCTGAAGGTTTCTTAAATACGTTGTGCTTAAAGATAGCAAGTGACATATTACTAGCCAATCGTTTTGCTGCACATAAGCATGATCATAAGTAAGGTAAAATGTGATTGGAGGTAACCCATGAACACACCCAATAAAATTACGTTCTTTGAATGCTTTGAAAGCGACATCTTATCAGGGAAGAAGACCATCACCATTAGAGATGAGGCGGAGAGTCACTACGTTCCCGGTAGCCAAGTTGACGTGGCGACTTTTGAGGATGATAGACTGTTTTGTCGTATTGAGATTCTTTCGATCGAGCCGATTTCGCTGTCTGAACTGAATGACCACCATGCTAGCCAAGAAAATATGACGCTACCCGTGTTAAAAGAGGTGATCGCAGAAATCTATCCCGGCTTGGAAAGTTTGTATGTAATTGCATATAAGTTAGTCTAAAAGTGCAAAATAAAAATTTTGTTTTGCAAATTGCAATATCCTAGAAGCTTTAGTGATGATTATATGAGCTCAGTTTGTCTGCATTTGCATAAAAAATGTTCACAAACATTGGGTAAGCGAGTATTTCAAAGTTGGCACACTAACTGCATTAAGTAGAATGACCCTTTTAAGCCGAGGGTCACCTAGCCAACTGACGTTGTTAGTGAACCGATATTGTTCACAAGTATATACAGCCAATCACCTCATTGTGATTGGCTATTTTTTTGCCTGTTAAACAACTCGCTGATTTATGCCCCTAGTGGGTGATGGCACTCACATGAACGTCAAACGCTTCACGGCCGCTGATGCTGAGATAATAGCGCCCCGCTTTGACGTAGCCGTCAGACTCTTTGTCAATTTGGATCGTTTCATCGCTGCCGTGAGCATAGTTGCTCCATTGATGATCGTAGTAATGACATACTTTGTCGAAGCAGGCGTATAGATCAGCATCGCCACTGCCTTGGATCGTGAATGTTAACTCGCGCGTGTTTGCCGCTACGTCAACATAGAACAATTTTTCTGAGTACTGTACGCCAGCGATTGCAAATGGGGTATTGATGATAAGCTCCAGAGGCTTCTCCACTTTGCTTGGCGGAGTGACAGTATCGTCGATATCTTTGCCCACCTCATCAAGCCACGAAGAAAATTCCTCGTCATAAATAGGACCGATCTGCTTGAGATAGGCCACCCACTGCTTATATTCACCTTGGCGTGAATAACTTAATAGTTGTTCAACGGCCTCAGGATGTTTTTCAAACAAAAAGCGTACACCCAAATAGCCCCAGCGATAAATGCGATTCACCCCATCGTTGTAACTGGTTGAAAAAACTTCGCTCAGGGTATGAGTTTTCTCTTTACCTAGAACGAGCGCCGCTTGATAGCCTTCTTTGTAGTACATGTATTCGGCAAAGCCTTCTAGCCACCAAACAATGTGTCCTTCACGCATGGTGGTATGGAAATCACCGTACTGGTTGAAGCGTCCATCGAGATAGTGCACATATTCGTGCTCAAGATTCAAAATCGAAAAGTCGTCATCCCAGCCATTTTGATAGGCAACGAATCGGGGAATATTTCCCACTTGAGCAGGGTCTCGCTCCAGAAACTGTCCTCCGTTGTTGGTCGAGTTGCCAAACAGAAAGGAAGAATAAGTACTGTAATCGTCCTTAGTTTTAAAGACGATAACATCGACTTTACTGCTGTTATCGTCTGGTACTGGCACTTTGTTGGTTTTTGCCACCGCGTGGAAATCAGCCTCTTTGTCGTTTAATGTGCGACAAACCTGCTCTGCTTGTTCTAATGTCATGGACTGAGCCAGTATTTGTGCAGGTCCTTGGCAGTGGTGAGTAAACGTGATGACACGTTGACGCAGTCTCGCCTTGGCATCTTGTAGACTGAGCTGTTCAGCCAAATCCGGCGCATACGCGTTGACCATTTCGGCAATACCGACCCAAATACGATCCGAGTCTCCACCTAATGGGAATTGTTGCAGCAAATTACTCAGTGTCTGCGTCATTTTAGTTTTCAACGCGCTGTCTTGTGTTTGGATCAAACGGGCTAGTTCGCGCGCAGCGTTGCCAAGAAGAAATTCGTTGTCGGTGCCAATTGCCCAGCGGTTTGTCGTGATGAAATTGGACAAAGTATCGATGTAACTTTGGTTGTCAGTCAGTAGTTGATAGAAATCGCGGCTTTGAGAATGACCAGCCATTGCAATAAAGATATTGTTGATGGCTTTGCGATAGTAATAGTTGTCGGCCAATGAGGAATCAAAGCGGTTCAGCAATGCAAAAACATCCTCAGCCGCAACGTGTAGCTGACGCACGCTATCGACGATGATCAGCATGGAACCGAGGGCTTTCATCTGCTCATCGCCAGTGTCGAGTGCATGAGCATTACGTAAAAATGTCGCCGAAGTGGTCGCAATCGCATGACTTAAGTCGACACTAAAAGGGGCGAGTAGGCGAGCATAAGTATCATGGCGATTCTTGTATGCGGCTTTGATGAACTCGGCTAAGTAGTAGAGCTGCTGTGCGTCTTTTTCATCTCCTTGATAGCGTGCCACAATGCTATTGAGCGTATCGTTGACCAGAGAGACGTTTTGTTCAGAGAAAATGGCATCCGCTTCGGTCTGACTGGCATTGAACCAAGAACTCATGCAATCGTAATCAGCATTGGCGATGCGAGAGGTAAGGTTGTTAGGCTCCGCAATAAGTTCAGACGTTGTACATTGGCCGGAATGTGCTAGGCCATCATCCGGTATTATAATGGGTGTGTCCGGTTTATCCGTTTGAGTTGTGCTAGCAGAAGAGCCGCTGCCGGAGTCGTTGCCACAACCACTGAGACTGAGCAGGATCGAAAGAGCGAGAACCGATCGTTTGCTTTGTTGAATGTTCATCTTATTATTCCATAAATAAAGCCCGCGCGAACTATATCTATAGAAAACGTGTTATTTAAATTATTTATATTGATATGCTAATAAAAATAATTTATTTCATAACGTTTTATTATCGCCATATAAATAGTTAAATATTCCATTTCAAAGAAATAATATTTATGCTTCGATGTTTTGTTGATCAAATTTTTATGAAATGAATATCGTACCAAAATTACTACTAACTTTGATGATGTGTCTATTTAGCCTCAAATCAGCATATTGTGGTGTAAATGCGCAGCCAAACGCTGGTCCCTTTCCATTCGCTCTATTTGGTGAGGACTTAGACCACAACTCAGTAAGGGATGACGTCGATCAAGCAATCGCAAACATGGCAGATAGCCAAGCACAGCATCTATATTTAGTTAAATATGCACAGCTTTCTTCTCAAATATTGCTACATCGTTATGAACAGGATGACTACGCGAATTTGCTCTTTGCCAATGATCTCTATGATGAAATCACTCGGCTACGTATGTGCAGTACTAAATATGACGTCGATGGTAAAGATGCTTACGATCTAACCAATAAACTCAATCGGGTTATATATAACACCGAAGATCGGATATTGGCATACTTGCAGTTTGAGAAGTACATCATGCCAAGTGCTTTAGCTGGGGAAAAGGGCTGCTGAGGTAGAGTGGACTACAATCAACTTGAAGTTATATTCAAGTGTTTTAAAAAATAGAAACCATTATCTATGGCGATTTCCTATGTAATCTTTATGATGGTTAGAAAGGTATAGAATGTTGGGGCCATTTCAACAAGTAACCATAATGCACTATTGAAGAATAATAAAATTGATTTGAGGATATAACTTAAACTTATGTAATTAGTTTAAAAACTAATTGGTCTTGTCTTAATGAGATTGTTACCTTCCTTACCTATTTGAATAATTGGGTAGGAAGATGTCTTTATCACTCAAAAAAAACAAAGTTGGAATATCCATATCCTGCTTGCTCTCTTCGTTTAATTTATACGCAACGACTATGCCGGCACCAGATTGGCATCAATTCACTATGGCCGATGGTTCAAACAGAGAACTACGCCTGATGGGTAACGAAGAGCTGGCTTGGTATCAAGATCGTAACGGTGTGGTCTACATTTACCAAGAGCAGCAATGGTTTTTTGGTCGATACATTGAGACAGACGGTGTAGGGGAAGTCATTTCCACAGGTGTGTCCGTTACAAATCAGGCGAGCGTGCCGAGTGAATCGGACTCACATCTACACCCAGTACCGCAAGCAAAAATATGGTCGAGTTCACTCAATTCGAGCAATAGTACGCGTACTCCTTCTTATCATCTCTCTTCTAGAATACGTCAGAATCAAGATACAGTGACACAGTCTCTATTGGTTGTTGAAGTGAGTTTTTCTGATCAACAAATGACTAATGATTTCACGCAAACTATTTTTGGGCAACAAGGACAAAGCGTTAGAGATTATTTCCTAAAGAACAGCTACAACAAATATGTCGTGACACCAGCGAGAGAGTCACAGGGTACGGAAAATGATGGTGTCATTGCTATTTCACTAAACTTAGTGCATCCGGATTGTCACTCAAAAGAGGATAATACGTGTACAAGTAAACTGAACAACGTATTTAAAGAAGCCTATAAAAAAGTCGATCAATATATCGATCTTTCCACGTATGACGTAGACGGTGATGGTTACATCGAACCTTCAGAGCTGTCTGTCATGTTTGTTTTTGCGGGTTATGATCGCGCTGCGGGCAGCTTGAATCGCCCTTACATCTGGCCTCATAAGTTTTCTCATAACAGTGAAACACTCGATGGTGTGACGATTCGCGATTACTGTCTTTTTGCTGACAATCAAGGCGATCACCAATCAACCATGGGGGTCATCGCCCATGAGCTTGGTCATTTGATGCTAGGTTTGCCAGATCTGTACTCTTATCAACATCAAGGATCTATTGGTCACTGGGGTTTAATGGGCGGTGGTTCTTGGGGGCGCAAACCTGGCGATCGTTACTCCGGGGAGACACCCGTTAATATGACGGCATGGAGCAAAGAAGCGGCCGGTTTTCTTGAGCCAGAGGTACTGAATAACAATCAAAGTTACACAGTCGCAACCGAGAGAGGGGAAAGTGTGGTTTACCTTGACCCCTATTTGCAGAAAATGGGGCCAAAGCTCTATTTGCAGAATCGCCGCCAAGTGGGCTACGACAGAGCATTGTCTGGTGAGGGAGTATTGGCAACGGCGGTGATGATTGACAATCAGTTTAACAGTCGTGGCCCGATGCAAGTGCAGATTTTTCAAGCAGATGGATTGGACGAGCTCAGTCATGGTGGTTGGAGTGATGCAGGCGATCTTTTCCCGGGAAGCAGCAATGTCACCTTACTCTCTGATGACAGTTCCCCATCGCTACGTTTAGCCACTGCTGGACGCGATACCGAGATCAGTTTGAGTAACATTGTCAGTTCGCCACAAGAGGCAACCTTGACCCTTGCCGTACCAGATTCACGCGGCAAGCATGCTTGGGTCACCTCATTCTCGCGTCAGTATGCTCAGTTTGACCAGCGCATTGAAGCACTTGGCTTTGGTGTTGACGTACATCATGCCGATACCTCTTTAGTCGGCATTCAATTCTATGCGCAACAGCAAGATCCCACACTGCCGATAGAATACCGACTAGTGCGTTATCCATATCAGACTAACTGGCGTGGTGAAGCGACGTTTGATGTAGCGGATGGGATAGAAATTACACGTGGGCAAGCGCAAAATGATGGAGGCAGATTACTGCTGGCTCAGCCCGTTGACCTCGCTCAAGCAAGGCACCTTTTAGTGCTGGAACTGACCAACGCGGTGCCTGAGTATTCAACCTCTTTCTATGATGCCTATTTGAGCGATGGTCAACATAAAGAGCAGTTCTATGCCAGTTTTAACACTCTAGGTAATGGCATGATGAGTAACGCGAGAGGGCGGATCTTTCCTTTCGCTGCTTTGTTGCAAACCGCAGTTAATCCATTTCCGCGAGCGGTAGACGATGCCTATCAAGTACAGCAAGGTCACTCGATTAGCTTGGATCTAAAGGCCAATGATCAAGATTTACAGGTAGGCAATCGTTATGAGATTGAGCTTTTAAGCCAGCCGAAAAAAGGAAAACTGGACGGCCAGCGTTATACGCCGTTTACCCATGCCGAGGGGATAGATCGCTTTGAATATCGTTTACGAGATAGTGAGGGAAGAGTTAGTAATCGCGCACAAGTAAGTGTTCAAATCTCACTGCCTAAAACCCTGAAACTGGAAGATGTGAACTTTACAACCAGAGAAGACCAACCTCTTCTGCTCACGTTGGTGAAAGAAAGTACCACACAGTGGCAAATCGTCAACCAGCCACAACATGGCCAAGTACTCGGCAATCAATATTTTCCTGAACATGATTACTTTGGCAAAGACAGTTTTACCTTCCGTATTATTGACTCGAAGGGGATGATGTCGAATGTTGCAACCGTGTATATCAATGTTTTGCCGGTCAACGACTTGCATCGTTTTGATTTGCATGTTGATAAACCCTATGCCACGGCGGGTGAACCAGTCACTTTTTCAGTGATCAATTTTGAAGATGTTGATTCTTCGCTGCATCGTTATCATTGGCAACAAGTCTCTGGAACTCAAGGCCAACTGAGTAGAGTTACAGATGATCAAGTTATCTTTACTATCGCAGAGGATGCTAAGGTCGGTGAAACCGTGACTCTGCAAGTCACTGTGGTTGATGAAGAGGGCAATGAAGTAAGCAAAACGGCTCAGGTTCAGGTTGTAGATAAAACTCCCGAAGTGAAGAAAGCACGTTTTAAAAGTAAGTTTGGTAGTCAGTTGTCGGTTGATGTGTTGATGGCGGAGTATTTTGGTTTCTATCAAGTAGAAATCACCGAGCCACCAGAACATGGAAGTGCGTATATGATTGGCGCAAACTTGCAATATCAAGCGCCACAATCACGTTTTGACGGTCTGATAGATCGGATATCGTATCGGGTAACGTTTGATAACGGTGAAGTAAAATCAGGCTGGATAGAGATTGAACTTGCCCATTCCACCGTTCCAGCAGATGACCAAATTACCAACCCACCTGCTGCAGAACCAAAAGATGAGAGCGCCGGTTCTGTCAGTTTATGGAATGGAATTCTTCTGCTCTTGCTAGTACTACGTAGACGCAATTCATAAGTGACCAATAAGCAAATTGGTGATTATAAAAAGAGGGGCGACGCCCCTCTTGGCGTATCTGAGCTAATGAAAATAAATCATGTTGCAAGTGTATTTATTTTAATCAGTACGCTGTCAGTCTCTCATTTCAGTGACAAGATCAAAGAAGTTCGCTACGACTTTCTGGTAGTATCGATAATGTGATACTGATGAATTTTTGTAGTATCACTAGCTGATACTAGAGAGCGCGCCATGATGCACGCACTTACATTCACGTGATACTCATCACATATTTGTGATATGGTTTGCATGAAATTTAATTCACAGTTCAAATAAAATCGCATTGTTGTTAATAGTCGACATCCCTTATGGATAACGGCTTAGGAGTAAGTTCAATTACAAAACCTTAACAATCTCAGATCGGATGTATAAGCCGCGTTTATAGTTGCATAAACAATAGTTTTTTGTAACTCGCGTGGGGTATTGATATTTTTGTCTGGATTTTAAAAATCAAAAAATACCAAGTACACAAAAAAACAATAAAACTAGGTAACATCAAGGTAGATAGCCATCATGAAAACCGTTCATAGAATGATCGATGTAAAATATCTTCGGACATTTTCACAGGTTGCTAAGCATAAAAGCTTCACCGCTGCAGCTGAGTCTCTATTTATGACTCAGCCTGCTGTTTCGCAGCATATCAAAAAAATTGAAAATACAATCGGGGCAAGTATTTTTGTTAGAAAAGAGGGGGTTGGATTAACAAAGCACGGCAAGATACTATTAGAATATGCAGATCAAACCATGTCTATGTATGAGAAGCTGTTTGAGGATCTTGAAAAAGTAGACACGCGGGAACAGTATAACATCGCAATTGCAGATTCATTCTGTCCCATACTTGTAGAAAAAGTAGTAAGTGAATTCAGAGCGTTGAATAACACCGATTTAGCGATCACCAGTTTTAGCACCACTGCAACTCTTGATATCGCCAATTTTGATGTGGTTTTTAGTCTGAATCGTTTAAGCGCTGAAAATGGACATTCCTATCAGCTAAGTTCGTCTAATTATGTAATTTGTCACACTGCATGTATAGACGTATATGAGTGCTATCCATTTCGCGTGGTATATTGCAACTCACTCTCAAAAGCGCTGGTCCAAGAATTATTAAAGGAAAAAAGAATTGATACTCGATTTGTATCAAGCTGGGTCAGCACCAGTTCTGCTCGTTTAATGAATAAAGAACTGGAAAATCATGGAACGATAATGGTATGCCCTGATTGGTCGGTGCGCGAACCGAATTGCAAGAAAATTCCTACCAGTCAGCAAGTTAACATGAACGTTTGGTTTAGTGAGGGAATGTCGGAAGATTTAGATAAAATCGGCTTGAAAACAAAATTAAATGAGCTTTTTGAACAAGCTCATTAAATGGCTATCAGAGGACCAACCAGCTTAGAAACATAAACAAGCTGCATGATAGGGAAATAGGTATTCCGTAAGGGATGCCTATTTTTTTTATCGACGGCTTGCTTTTTAGGCAATATAGCCAAATAAACAGTGTTGTCACACCACCAAGCAAACCAATAAATGCAATCGCCAAAACGGCATACTTAGGGCTTATCGCTAACATCATCGCTGGAAACAGTTTCGCATCCCCGCCTCCCCAAAAGCCAAGTACCCACAGTGCTACACTAGCGAAGAAGCAAAGGCTCGCGATGCCAAGTGCCGGGAGTAGATAGCCCAGTTGCAGTGCAATCAATAGTGAGGCACAGAAAGCAAGCAGCACCGTGTTATTGGTAATAACGCGGTATCTTGCATCGGTGTAGCAAGCGTAGAGAGAGAGCGAGAAGAAGAATAGAATTAATAGAGGCATATTAGATAAATACAAAGTAATAACATTCTCATTATATAGAAATATTACCATTTTGCTTAGAAAAGATAGTAATGCAGGTATAATAAAATTTTATCATCATTGGCCGTTATAGATTTATAACTCTAATTAATTGGTATCTATTTTATACATAAGGTAAATTCTCTCTCGCTCTATAAGAACGCAAATTTATCACGCAACTTTTAAAATTCTCGAAGAGGACACTATGATTAACAAAGCTATGGCAAAAATGATTGAGTTTAAACTGAACCTGCAAAATGACCTACGCGGTGTAACAGCAGTAGAATACGCAATCATCGCCGTCGCCATGTCTGCGATTATTCTGTTTGTATTTAAAGATGGTACGCTAAAAGATACTATCAATGGTGCGATGGAAGCTGTTAAAACAAAAATGGAAGGTGCACAAACGGTTAAGTCTTAATCTCCTTAGACTACGAAAGTTAAATGCCAAAAATGGAGGGAAACCTCCATTTTAATTATCCATCGTAAGAAGATGTATCTATGAATAGAACGGTTGTAATGCTCTTTCTCTCTATTGCAATATTCAGTACGCTTTTTTTCTTTATGAGTGATTTTTTCCAAGCGGAAGAAGCTGTGGCAATAGAAGCGGTTGAAGAACCGACAGTGGTTTTACTTGAGTTGACACAAGACGTTGAAAAAACAAACATTGTATCGCCTGCTTTCTATAGGGAAATTGAAGTCAAACTATCTGAAGCGCACACAGGGCGCTACACACTAAAAAATGAATTGGATATTCAACCTGGTGCTTTATTTAACCGACCTTTACTCAAAGGAAGTATCTTGTCAAACCAAGTGATTAGTAATCCCGGTGACAGGGATTATATGTTTCTTTCACTGAGAAAAGATGAAGTTCCTTATTACTATGAGCCAGAAGGTTCGAATATTATTGAGAATTTAACACTGCAACCAGGCGACAGTGTCAGTTTTGTTTCGACCACTTCATCTAAATCAAACTTATTAGAAACGGGATATCAAGATATCGGTGATCTGGTCAGCAAAATTATTATTAGCGATGCTAAAGTAATTCAGGTTATTAAGCATGGCCGCGATGAAAATGACAGCAGCTCTGAGAAAAAACCGAACAGCTTGGTGATTGCGCTTAAAGTACCGCAAGTATTGAAACTGGAAATGGCACAAAAGATTGGTGATATCAGCATTGTTCCATCGAGTGTGGCAAAACGTTATTTATCTGTCCGAAGCAGCGACATCCTAGAAGATCAATTTGGTGTTCGTGAGTTACGTGGGAAGGAATAAAAATGAAAAAATCGCTAATTTGTTTGCTAACCACCACATTGTACTTTGTTTCTTACGTCGCGCACTCATCGGAGTTGATGAACTTAAATCAAGGTTCGGCACAAACCATCTCATTAAAGCGCCAGATATCTACGGTGTTTGTAGGCGATCCAACGGTCGCTGACTACAAAATTATCGATGAAACCAAAGTTGTGGTTTACGGCGTCGGTATGGGAGCCACATCAATTATCGTTTATGACCGTAGTGGTAATGAGCTTTACAACACCGAAGTGGTGGTGAATAAAAGCCTGCGTCTGCTCAAGCAAACCTTGATTGCCCGTTTTCCTGATGAAACGGTCAATCTCACCAATGTTGGTGAACAAGTGGTGCTAGATGGCGTGGTCAGCAGTGAAGAAGTCAAAATTCAGATCTACCGCACTGTCGGTGAGATGCTGAAAAAGAGCGTTACTCGCAACACGGTCAGCTTAAAAGATGGGGACGGTTCTGGTGATAGTTTGGATTACACTGCCACTTATGTTTACGAGCAAGTGATCAACAATCTGAAAGTACTGACCACCGAACAGATCAACGTTAAGTTAACCGTCGCGGAAGTGTCGAGCACGTTCTTAACCGAGTTGGGCGTTTCATACAGTGATTCAGGCCAATCGGGTCGGTTTGTCAATAAACTGCTTGATTTTTCTGCGCAAGATATTGTCGCAGTGATCACCGCCAGTGGTGATGATCAAATTGGACGCGTGCTGGCAGAACCTAATCTTTCGGTGATTTCGGGCGAGACAGCCAGCTTTCTTGTCGGCGGGGAGATCCCTATCGCTATTCGCGACGAAGATGGTATTACCGTTTCTTATAAAGAGTATGGCGTTAAGCTGTCGATGGTGGCTAAAGTCACTGACTCTGAAAACATTCGCTTGTCACTGCTGCCTGAAGTCAGTTCGATTGATGAAGAAAAGAAAACTTCAACTGGTTTGATCAATGTGCCTTCACTGAGAACTCGTAAAGCGCAAACAACCGTGCAACTCAAAGATGGCCAGAGTTTTGTGCTGGCAGGGCTGTTGACCTCTGAAGAGCGTGAGTCGCTAAGTAAGATCCCGCTATTGGGCGACATTCCGATTATCGGCGCACTGTTTAGCCATACCAAATCCAACCAGACCAAAACCGAGCTGATCATTGTTGCCACGGTGAATCTGGTTGATCCGGTGAAAACCGAAGACATCAAGTTACCGAGTTTCCGTCGAACCAGCGATGTTGAGCGTTTGCTGCGTATCGATCTCTCATCAATGAATGAGCCTGAACTGGAAAATACCCTGAACAAAGGAGGATTTAACTAATGAAAATGTGGAGTCTTGTCATCATGGCCCTGCTTTTATCGGCCTGTTCCGGCGTAAACACCTCTAACACCAGTATGATGGAACAGTTGCAGGAAACGTATGAGTTTAACTCGACAGGGAAAGCACATTCCGTCAATAAGGCAATCTCTTTTATTGAAGAGGTCAACCAACGAGAGCCAAAAGCTAAGTTCAAAATCTATTACCAGCCAGCAGCCAGCGAGTTTATAGATCAGCTGCTGGTGCAACTGAAAAATTCTCAAGTCAGCAAAAACCGTTACGAGTTGGAAGTTGCGAGCAGCGAGCAGAAAAAAGCGGTCTTGATTCAGGCGCAGTATGTCCACATTCGCAGCCAAGAGTGTGGCTCGTTGGCGTTTTCCAATAAAGATGAATATCGCTTTGGTTGTTCATTAGAGCACAACCGCAATATCAGCTTGGCTAACCCATTGAAGAGTACTTACTGATGATGGATTTAGATAACTTATTTAAAGGTTCTTCCTCAAAACGTAGTAGTGCCAATACAGCACAGGATCTCATCGTTTCTGACGATGCGGCATTTATCCAATCGGTGGAAGAGTTATACGCAATTGAAGGTTTCGCAAAACCACTGCAAGTGAGCGAAATTGAACAAGAAACGGTGTGGAATCGTAGCGATGTCACGCTGAGCCACGTGATTCTCGATATGCGAGATAACCACAGCATGGTGCAAGAAGTGTCGGATATTGCTACGCGCCTTGATGTTAGCATCAAGTTGTTGGTTATCAGCAATTTAGATTCGATTAAAACTCGTGACAAAGTTCAAGCATGTGGTGCCAGCTACATTTTATGGGATGAAGAGCTGGATGGATTACTTGCCAGCTTAAAGCGCGATATTGCCGATGCTTCAAAGAATGGTAAAACGCGCGTGGCCAAACGTATTTTAGTGCTGGGTACTAAGGGTGGCATCGGGGTTTCGTGTATCAGCAGCGTGTTGGCGAACTCTTTGGTTCACAGTGCCAATTTAAAAACCTTGGTGGTGGATCATGACTCAGGCGCAATGAATGGCGACATCTTTCTGGGTGTGAAAGGCTACAAAATCAAAGAAAACAGTATCGACTTGAACCAGTCTGAAGTCGACTCAGCGATCGCCGCTACCTACTTGTGCAAAGTGACCGATAAACTGGATTACCTGGCATTAGAAAAGACCTCGGCGTGTCTTAACGATCATGCTTCAACGCTGTTCAATCTCTCTTCAGAACTGATTGATAAATATAATTTTATCATTGACTCGGTGCCGATGAGTTCGTTTGAAGAAGTGCACGATCAAGACTTGGCCGAGAAGTATCACCGCATCTACTTGGTGTGTGAGCCATCAGTATCGTCGCTGCGCGCGTACAACCGTTTCAAAAAGAAAATGGGTAAAGCTGAGCATCAAGTGGTTTTCAGCATGACGCGCCCACAAAAAGATTACCTCGTCACGCTGAACAATGCACGTGAGCGCATCAAGTGTAAATCTTCTCTGGATTTTCACTACGAGCCGGGGCTTGAGCAAAAGCTTATCCAAATGGGAACCACTGGGCTGATGAAAAGCAAATATGCTGCCACCATCGCAGAGATGGTCGCCAGCCTGACCGGTAAACAAGTTCAAACCAAAAACGCCAAGAAATTTTCGCTGTTTAAGAAATGAATCAGTTAAAGCAGATCTATCTCGACTTACGAGACGAAATTTTTGATGCCATCGATGCTTCATCGCTGATTGAGATCAGTAACGAGGAGCTGGCCGAGCAGTTAACCGAATCCGTCAACATTCTGATCGACAAAAAGCAGTTGCAAGTCAGTTCGCTTAAGCGAACCGAACTGGTGAAAGCACTGTATGACGAGTTGAAAGGGCTTGGGCCGCTGCAAAAGCTGGTCGATAACGATGACATCTCCGACATCATGATCAATGGCCCGTATGACATCTTTATCGAGATCGGTGGCAAGGTTGAAAAGTCACCGATTCAGTTCGTTAACGAGAAGCAGCTCAACACGATTGCAAAACGTATCGCTTCCAATGTCGGACGTCGTATTGATGAAACATCGCCACTGTGTGACGCACGTTTGCAAGACGGGAGCCGGGTAAACATCGTTATTCCGCCACTGGCGATTGACGGTACATCAATCTCTATCCGTAAGTTCAAAGAGCAGAAAATCAAACTGGAAAACCTTGTCCAGTTTGGCGCTATGTCGATTGAGATGGCCAAACTACTCTCTATCGCTAGCCATTGTAAATGCAACATCCTCATTTCTGGCGGTACAGGTTCGGGTAAAACCACCTTGCTTAACGCGCTTTCCGGCTTTATCGGTGAAGGAGAGCGTGTGGTGACGATCGAGGATGCGGCAGAACTGCAACTGCAAAAGCCGCACATTGTGCGTTTGGAAACCCGCCAAGCCAGCGTGGAAGGGACAGGGCAAATTACCGCGCGTGATTTGGTGATCAACGCCCTGCGTATGCGACCAGACCGAATCATCGTCGGTGAGTGTCGTGGCGGCGAAGCGTTTGAGATGCTACAGGCGATGAACACTGGCCACGATGGTTCGATGTCTACACTGCACGCCAACACCCCGCGAGATGCCATCGCCCGTACCGAAAGTATGGTGATGATGGCGACTGCGTCGCTGCCGCTGGAGGCGATTCGCCGTACCATCGTCAGTGCTGTGGATCTGATTGTGCAGGTCAGACGTCTGCATGATGGCAGCCGTAAGGTGATGTACATCAGTGAGATTGTTGGTCTGGAAGGGGACAACGTGGTGATGGAAGATATTTTCCGTTACGAAACCACCGGCCAATCGGAAAACGGCAAAATTGTCGGCGAGTTTCGTTCCCCAGGCTTGTCTAAACGCTCAGTGATCTATGAGCGGGCCCGTTTCTTTGGCTTGGAAGAGACGGTGAGGGAGATCTTTGCATGAAGTGGCTCATGGTGCTCTCTTGGGTGGCAATCGGTCTCTATTTCCTAAGCCACAAGCGCAAGCAAGATAAGACAATTCGCCGCATCATCGACTTTGAACAAGATTTCGAAGGGGTGAAGGGGCAAAAAACGGTCATTGATGCGCAGAAATTCGACGTCAGTTTGAAATCGAAAATCCGCCAGTCGATAAAAACGTTCATCACGATTTTACAACCAGAGCCAGTTAAGAAAATTGCCGCATTTTTGTTGGTTTCGGGGGTGTTTCTTTATCTGGTGAACGATTTCGTGCTGCGCAAGGATATCTTTCAAGTGATGCTGTTTGGCCAGCCGCCGCTGTTTGTGGTTTTTATGGTCAAACTTAAGCAGGCCAAAGCCAACAAATTTAAAGAAGATTTCCCAGATGCACTGAATATTCTTTCTGGTGCGCTCTCTTCTGGGCAAAGTATCGTGCATGCGTTTGAGTATGTCGGTTTGCAGCTCGACAACGAAGTGGGGCGCGAATTTAAACTCATGTCTGAACGCTTGCTGATTGGTGAGGATCCTGACGAAGTGTTGGCGCGCAGCAGTGCCTCTTTTCCATACGTGGAGTATTTTTTCTTCGCAGCAACGATTCGCATCAACTTAAATCGTGGTGGTCAGCTAAAAGAAGTGATTTCCCGCATTAACCGTTTGATGTTTGAAGCGCGAGCGGTCGAGAAGAAGAAAAACGCGCTGACTTCCGAAGCGCGCATGTCGGCCAAAATTATCGCCAGCCTACCCATTTTCTTTTTAATGATTCTGAAGTTCACCAGCCCGGAAAACTACGACTTTGTGATGTTTCAGGACGGTGGGAAACCGATTTTTTACTACGTGCTGAGCAGTGAAATCATCGGTTTTATCTGTATTTGGATGATTCTACGCGGGGTGCGGGCATGAACTTTTCCTTACCTCTGCTGCTGTTTGCGGTGGTGGCGCTGGGGATCTCCGTCGCACTGGCCTTTTTTGCGCTTAAAATGTGGGATGAAACTCGCGCTGAGCTGTCTGTGCGTAAGATCATCGGTTCGACAAAGGAACAGCAGAAGCGAACGGACTTTTTACTGCTGATCGTCAAACGCTTCAGCTTCAACAAAGAAGAGACGAAGAAGAAGTTGGTCGCGGCGGGCATTTACAGCGATTTTATTGCCCAAACTTACTACCTGTTCAAAATTGGCCCGTTGTTTATCACGGTTGTTGGTTGCATAGCAGCCTACAGTGTCCAAGCGATTGGAATCAACGAAGTAGTTCTTATTGGGGCGGTGGCGTTGATCTTGTTTGTCGCAGGCCCAGATATGTTTATTTCGTCACGAGCCAACAGCATCACTCGTCATGTCAGCTCTCGTCTGCCTTTCCTTTTGGATTTGATGAATGTGTGTGTGCATACCGGCATGACGATTGAAGCGTCACTCGAGTATTTGGCGAAAGAGCTGCAAACCGTCGATAAGTATCTTGCGCATACTGTCAATGCAACGGTGCAACGCTCAAAAGTGGTCGGGATAGAAAAAGCATTGGAAGAGTTCCAGCAACTGGTGCCTTCGAGTGAAGCACAGAGCTTTGTGATGACACTGGTGCAGAGTTTGAAATTTGGTTCGTCGGTGGGGCAGGTGCTGGCCACATTAGCGACCGATATTCGTCAGCTCAACATGATGGAGCTGGAAGAGAAAATAGGAAAGCTCGGCGCCAAAATGTCGATTCCTATGATTGTTTTTATCATGGTGCCAATAATTATTCTGATTATTGCTCCAGGCATTATGAGGATGTTAATGAATGGCTAAGTGGATAATCAAAACCGTAATTCTGATGTGGCTGGTTGGCTGTGCCAGCATCAGTAGTGAGTTGCAAACCAAGGAGCGTTTGTTACTCAGTTCGGGCGAAAAGCAACAACTGGTTGAGTTCTATAAAGCGAACCTGGCTGAAGTGCCTCAGTATAAGGTCAAACTGGTTAATCTCTATCTGGAGATGGACGATGTCAAATCGGCTGAGCTCTACACCAATACCTATACGGCCGCAGACCTTGATCAGCCCGAGTACATCTACAGCTTAGCCAATCTGAACTATCAGAAGAAGCGTTACGATTCGGCGCTGCAAGAGATGGAAAAGTATCTCGATGAAGGTGGTGAGGAGTCTGCTTACTATCTGTTGGTCGGCAAGATTTACGCCCAGCGCAAAGAGTACGCTTCGGCGATCGAAAACTTTGAGCAGAGCCGTAAGCATGGTGCATCCGACAGAGAAGCGGGTAACAACATCGCTGTGGTTTATCTGCTGCAAAATCGCTATGTCGAAGCCACCGAACTGCTGTATGACCTCTACGTGGCAACCCCCAGCGATAGCAAAGTGCGCTCGAACTTGATTATTGCCTCTGTACAGGCCAATCGTCCAGATATCGCCTTGGAAGTGCTTAAGCATGAGAAAGGCGAAGAAGATGCGCGAAAACAGTTGGCTGCGCTGATGAAAACCGTGAACAAAGGGAAAAAACCTGTGCAAACACAAACCATGCCTAAAACCCAAGACACGACAAGAGCAACGGTTATGCAAACCGCAGAGGTCAAGGCAAGCAAACCTGCAGAAAAAGTCGCTGCGCCCACGATTCCTGTTGCGAGTAATGTGCTCACACCGTCAAAGTTGGATGTGAATAATCTTAAACCGAGTGCGCCGTCACTTTACCGTATTCAGGTATTAGCTACTTATAAAGCGATCCCAAGTGATTATCTCAACTTCCTTAAGGAAAACTACGGGATGGTTTACTCCTACACACACGGCTTATGGAAGCGTTACTGCATTGGTGAATTCAGTGACATTGAAGAGGCGAAAGCTTTCCTCAACAGTTTGAACATTAAAGGCGCTTTTGTGGTTGATTACACCAAGAAAAGGTACGTGGAACTATGATCAAACGGCAGAAAGGCGCTCTCACCGTTGAAGTAGCGATGGGGTTACCCATCCTACTTATGATGTGTTTTTCTTGGGTCGAAATTTGTCTGCTCAGCTATTCGATGAGCATCTCTGATCACGCGTTAACCGTATCGGTGATTCGGACCAAAAAACTGGGCAGCGCCAGTTCAACAACGACGGTTGCGTATCAAAAAGAGTTAGAAAAGCACATCAACCAGCAAGGGGGCGTTGCGTGGAAATATTTGGCCAAAGAGGGCTCGGTCAAAATCCATGTTGATTACTTTAAAGACTATCAAGACTTTGTGATCTGCAATACCGACTACGAAGACGTTGAACAGTGCCCGAAAAAGAGCCGTCAACCGAAGAATATGGCGATTGCTATGTACCGGATGGAATACACCTATAACACCCTTTTCGATGGGCTGTTACCGGATTTTAAAGTGCGGCGCGAACTGATGGCTATTCAAGAATATGAACGATGTGCCTTTAAGATTGGTCAAGGAGCTGGGTGTGAAAGCTAAACAGAAAGGGGCATTTATGGTCGAACTGGCACTGGTCCTGATGTTTTTCTCAGGATTGTTTGTCGCCGTCGCGAATTACGTGGTCGCGATTAACACCAAAGGCCAACTCGAAAGAGCGGTTTACTCTATGACCACCATCATGTCTGAGCGCAAGCAGTTGTTTGGTGGCGAAGTGGACATCTGCTTTGGTTCCGATGCGCGTTGCAATGAGACCAAGCAAGTTATGAATCGCTTAATGATGGCATCGCTCAAACGTATGATGCCAAATTTCGACCGAACTAAGTTAGGGATTCAGATTGAGCAGTTGACCGTAGAAGGGGACAACCCGCGCAACTTCAAAAAGAAATATCGACAACTTCGTGATGGCGTGGTGCAGGGCTGTCAGCTACCGAATCTTAACCAGATGAGCAAGGAGCAAGCGCTTGAGCTGTTGCCGATCACGTCGCACAACCGCCGCTTGCCCATGTATCAGGTAACGCTGTGCTACGAAACGCCATTCAATATTTTTGGTTTGGCGGACGGTGATGTGGTTCGCACGATCGCCACTTCCTTTTCATTTGCGCGGGTGTAGATATGAGCTTAAAAAAACAGCGTGGTGTTGCCGGCGTCACCTTTATGGGGTTGCTTCCTGTACTCATCATCATCATGGTTTTTTCGATGCAGATGACGCAGCGCCACATGGCACACACCAAAATTATTGAAGCGGCAGAAGTAGCGAGTCTCGCGCTCATTGCCAGCCCCAAAGAGAAAGACGAACAAAACCAAGAGTATGCACAGAAAATCGTCGATCAGTATGTCACAGACAACAAAGGTAAAGTTGAAGTGGCGGTATTTAACCGCCGCTGTGAATATCGTGATGGTTGTGTGCAGCGCAGTGGTGAATTGGCGCCGTTTACCGACTTTGTGGTCTCGGCAAAAACCTCGCATGACTCCTGGATCTCGTATGAGAGTATGGGGCTGACAAAAGAGTTTGATGTTGCGGGTAGCTCGATCTCTCGCAAGTTCCTGCCACAGCCTTTAGACATCTATTTCATTCTCGATATGAGTGGATCGATGACGGGCACTTGGGGACGCAGTGGCAAAACGCAGTATGATGTGGTGGTTGAGACGATTAACCGCATTGTAGAAGATCTGCGCGAGTTTAAAACGGATAAGAAAAGCCGAGTGGCGATCGTCGGTTATCACCATACCTCAGTACAAAAAGTGGGGAACAAGCGTACCGCTTTCGACTATGCGTTTTATCGCACGCCGGGAGAAACGGTGAAGAAAATGTTTTCTCCACCTCAGGTGAGCAGCTATGACTACTCTACAGAGATCAAAACCTTTGAAGATATTCCACTGACCGATGACTATGACGCTTTTCTCGCCCAACTTAATGGTGCGAATTACTATGCTTCAAAATATGGTTTAACAGAATCGTGGCAAGGCATCATCGGTGCGGCGCAAATGGCAGACAAAGCCACCGATCTGAATCCGGAGCAGGTCTTTATTTTGCTTTCAGACGGTGCGGATGGTGATTTTCAACGCCATTTTTTGGTCAACAATCGTTATGACACCGTCACCTTTTCCAATTACCTAAATAGACTGGTTAAGTTGGGGTTATGTGAAAAGTTAAAAGAACGCATTTCGCAAAAACGTAATGTGTTCCAAAGCAAAAATGCCAGTGATACCGCCTCAAAAACCAAAGTGACCATGGGGGTTATTGGAGTGAATTATGCGGTTAAAAAAGAAGATGGCATTGGCGATTGCTTTGGTCATGACAATATTTATCACGCTCGTCAAGGTAGCGATGTTTATAAATATATTCTCAATCTGATTAATGAAGAAACAGGTAGACTTAAGGATTAAAATGAAAAAAACACTGCCTATTTTAGTGATGGTTGTTCTATCAAATTATGCGTATGCAAACTGTGTAAATACGTCGGAAGAGCAAATTACCACCAAGACGCTGTTATCAACACATTATAAAACGACTCAATCTGAAGGGACGATCTTAGTTGATAACAGCCAAACGGATGAGCGGGTGCTGAGCAAAGATATCAAGACAGTGCAAGCGAAAAACAGCAGCGAACACTGCTTTTTCGACGAGAAAAAGATGTCGTTAGTGCTCAATTATCAGCACAACAAAGCAGCCTTAACCAGCATTCATCAAGAGGCAATTAAGAGTTACATCGGAATCGCGGATCCTAACCGCAAGATTCTGGTAGAAGGTCATGCAGACAGCACGGGGTCTAATGATTACAACCAGCGTCTTTCTGCCAAGCGTGCTAACTTAGTTGCCCGTTATTTGCAAACCGATCTTGGACTGGGTAACCGTATTGTTGAAAAAGCGTTCGGTGAATCTACGCCGATTTGCGCAGCTGAAGAAAATAGACAAAACGGTTGTAATCGTCGAGTAGTCCTAACGCTGGAATAAAGCATGGGCTTTTTAGCCATAGTATTGTTCATCATTATTATGTGTGGCGCTCTTAGCGGAATATAATTTAATGCATAGAAAAGGCACACGAATTTCCACGTGTGCCTTTTATTGTTTTTAAAAAAGATAGCTTATTTAAATATCCGCTCATCAAAGGAGAATTCTAATTTCTCCGCCTGCAGAAATATATCGCTCATCGATGGATGATTGGGGTTAACCACATAATTTTTATCGCGTGGAGAAATGGCAGAAGGGACCTGCAACGCCGCAAATTGCGGCTCGGCAACACTGAGAAACTGGTCGCCAATAATCTGCGTGGATTCAGCGGGAGGAATGGCGCGCCAGTTGCTTGGCAAATCTTCTGTCGCAAGGGTGGCAATCAGTTCATCGGGCAGTTCGATGCGATAGAGATCATACTGATGGCGGATGTCGGGGCCTTGATTAAGGTGAACAAAAACCTCTAAGCAGCACAGCGATTCAGATTCGGCAAAATAGAGAGCTTCGCTTCCTTTTGAGTTCCAGCGTCCGCCAAATAATTTGGCTCCAATAGGGTCAAAAGGGCTGTCTGCAAAACGTTTTTGCGTTAAACGATAGAGTTTCATCAGGTAAAAACACCATGTTGCACTCGCCCGATAAGATCCTTTACTTGCTCAAAATCCACCGTTGTTGCCACCATATCCAGAGGGCGTTTGCCGCCTAAGCCGTAGACAGACTCACGCATCCATTCTAGAGCACGTTCTTCACTCTCGAACAGATCGCTTGCCAGTTTGATCAGCATTGCCAAACGGTACATAACGTCACTCTCTTGGGTGCTAAATCGCTCCTGCTTGGCCAGTCTGCGTTTTATAGTACTGAGTGGAATATGGGTAATCGCATGAAACTCACTCTGGGACAGTTGGGCTCTTTGCAAAATATTGCGATAAATGTCCGGGGTGAAACCTTGGTGTACCGACTCGTTTCTCGCCATTTCACTGCTTTCAATGCCCATGTCAAACCAATAACCGCCTTGGTAGTTGGCTTGGGGTTTAAAGGTTTGGAAAGCGCTTGCACTCATACCATTTCCTTTTTGGGTTCATATGGTCTTAAAATAATGGTTCAAATGAGCCAAAAAATCAAGCGGTGGATAAAAGTGCAATGAGGGCAAAAGAGCATCGCTTTGGCGTAAATGACAGCAAACAAACGGGTGGTTGCTGATTTTGTTTGACTCTCTCTGCTCAATCGGTAAAGTAGCGGCCAAGCGGGTTAGGGCACTCCTAATACGTTGAATTCAATATCAAAGGCGCGTTGGCAGAGTGGCTATGCAGCGGATTGCAAATCCGTGGACCTCGGTTCGACTCCGGGACGCGCCTCCATTCTCTCTTAAGTTTCTTCTCTTCTTACACTAAGTTTGTTTCCTCTTACCTATACATCTTCTTGTTTCACCAACATTATTATCGTCATCACACTTTTTGTTGTCTCTTTCTTTTCCCGTGTAAGAAGCTGCGGCATTCTTACCGTGAATGAGCGTTTTGATATAGATATTTTTTATATCATGTGCGGTTGAAGCTATTTCTGCTTCGAGACGCGGCTTTATATACTAGCGATAAAATAACGTCTCATTGGATATTTATTGTGAAAACAACATTAATGCCGATCAAGCTGATCAGTCTGTGCCTGTTGGCGGCGTGCGCGGATACCAGCCAGCAAAGTCGCGACTTTTACCTGCAAGGCATGCCAAGTTATCAACTCTCTGCTGCCGATGTATTTCGCCTCAATAAAGCGTACCCAGAGTTAAAACTCACTCGTCATTTACGTCCCCTGTTTAATCAAACATTTTATTCTGAGGGAGAGTTTAAGCACGCGTTAACTCAATATCTGCCGGCGGAGCAAGTGGCAACCATCTATCCATCCCTACAAGATAAAGCATTGCTTGCAGCAGAATCGGTTCATATTTCTGTGTTGGCCGATGATGTGCTGAGAATTCGTTTTGGCCAAACACAAGCACAAACCAACGAGCTGGCCGATTTCGATGCGCTAATGCAACCATCCACCTTTCATGTCAGTGAAGATGGCGTGACAACAGCGAAACTGAAAGCTGAGGTGGACGGCAGGACGTTGTGTGTGAAAGTCAGTAAAAGCAATGGCGACGCGGTTAACGAGCTCTGCCCAAATGGCGATAAGCAAATTTCTCTGCGCACAGTCAATCATTATGACTATCAAGGGTTGGGACAAGAGTTTCAGCAGCCCGGTGTGGTGGATGGGCGCTGGAATGGGCGTGTTCGCCAGTCGGGTAATCAAATGAGCGGCTTTAACGGCGGTGCAACGGGCAATACTCAGTTCCCGATTTTGTACGCCGCGAGCAGTAAGCAGAGCGACTTTGCTTTGTATCTCAACAACATTTACAACACACGTTGGGATTTTTCCCAAGAAACCGTGACCATCAAACCGGTTAAAGGTGAGCGTGACTTGCTGTTGATGGTGGCGGATGAGCAAAAAACGCTGCGTGAGCAATACATGTCACTGGTTGGCAAGCCGTTGGTACCGCCGCGTAAAATGTTTGGTTTGTGGCTCTCTGAGTACGGTTTTGATAACTGGCAAGAGATGGATGACAAGCTCGCGACGCTCCATACCAACCAGTTTCCCATTGATGGCGTGGTAATGGATTTGCAATGGTTTGGCAATGTGCAAAGCCATGATGAGAATAGCCATATGGGCACACTGCGTTGGGATGAGGAAAACTTCCCGCAGCCAAAACAAAAAATTGCGCAACTGAAACAGCAGGGCGTTAGCATGATGCTGATTGAAGAGAGCTACGTCAGCTCGGGCCGAGAAGAGCATCAGCAGATGGAAGCCAAAGGCTTTTTAGCGAAAGATCCGACTACGGGCAAAGCGATCAATACCAATCCTACAGGTGGTGGCCATTGGTGGGGTAAAGGCGGGATGATCGACTGGATCAATCCAGACGCGGGGCAGTTTTGGCACGAATGGAAGAGACAACCTCTAATTGACATGGGCATCATCGGCCACTGGACCGATCTTGGTGAGCCGGAGATGTACAACAGCAAGGGGGTGTACTACCAAGACAAATCACACGACGACATTCACAACCTCTATAACTACGACTGGCTCAAAAGCATCTACCTTGGTTATCAGCAGGGCCACAATACCCAACGACCTTTTATGATGTCACGCTCCGGCGCACCGGGAATGCAGAAGTTCGGCGCAGTAATGTGGTCGGCGGACATTGGCTCTAACCTAACCAGCCTTGCCGTGCATGCAGGTCAACAGACCAATATGATGCTCTCAGGAATGGATTATTACGGTTCGGATATCGGCGGTTTTCACCGCGGCGGCCTAGGTGTCGCACCGGATGAGATCCCGCGCGTATTGAATGAAACCTATACCCAATGGTTTGCTTACAGCTCAATGTTCGACGTGCCTGTTCGTCCTCACACCGAAAACTTGTGTAATTGTAAGGAAACGGCTCCGGACAGAGTGGGCGATCTCGCCAGTAACCGCGACAACATTGAATTGCGTTATGAGTTGATCCCATACCTCTATTCACTGGCGCATCGTGCGCATCAATACGGAGAAGCGGTCTTTTCCAGTGTGGCGTATCAGTTCCCGAACGATGAAAACGCCGCTAAGGCCACGGCAGAAAAAATGGTGGGCGAGTCACTACTGAGTAGTGCGGTTGCGCAGCTTGGCGCAAAAGAGACAGCGCTCTATTTGCCCAAAGCGCACTGGTTTGATTATCGCACTGGTGAGGATTTGGGTCTGTCGTCTGGTGAACGCAAATCTTTTGCGCTCTATCAGCAAGGACAATACCGTTTGCCGTTGTTGGCGGCAGAAGGGGCGATTATTCCTTTTGCGCCCAAAGAGCACGGAGTTTCCAGCCAAGTACCGACTCAGTTAGGGGTGAAAATTTTTGGCCAGCAAGACGCAAGTTTTACTCTGTTTGAAGACGATGGCGTAAGTCAAGCGTACTTAAACGGCGAGATTCTTCGTACAGAGCTATCGGTCAAAGTACAACCTAAACAAGTGCAACTGCACATTCGCACGCAAGGCGATTACACTGGCGCACCCGAAAAAAGATCGATGCGCATTCTGTGGGCGCTGGATAGTAAAGAAGTGCAAGCGGTGCAGCTCAATGGTCAGCCACTGGATTCATGGAAAAGAGTCGGTCACTGGTTAGAGATTGACACGCCTGAGCTAGCAACAGCTCAAGAGTATTTGGTCACTGTGCTTTAGTGCCCGACAAAGCTTGCCTGCCATCGGTGGGCAAGTGTTCTTCTTTACCAACGTCTTCTCTTGTTCGCTCATCTCTCCCTGATAAATAAAAACTATTTTCATTTGTTTTGCTTTCTTTTGTTATGTTATAACATATTTTTATATTTTTAATCACCATAGAAAAGAAATGAAAAAAATCGTCGCTCTACTGGCAGTGGTTGCCATAACTTATTTAGCTTGGAGTATCTCCAGCTCTAGCCCGGAGAATAACCGTTTAACCATTTCAGGTCCGTTTGAGTTTCACGGCATGGATATGTCTAAAAATGGATATATTTTCAGCCGCTTAGGCATCACACAATCGTTGACTCAACTCGAAAGCAATGGAGAGATTGCGCCGTTACTGGCGCAATCTTGGCGTCGCAATGAGCAAGGTACACGATGGGAGTTTTTGATTAGAGAAGGGGTCAAGTTCCATGACGGGCAGCCTCTGACGGCCGAAGATGTGTCAGAGTCACTTCAACGCGCACTGAAAAAACCGGGCGTGTTTGCTAAAGTTCCGGTGGCCCAAATTGAAGCCAACGGTCAGCAACTGGTGATTGAACTGACCTCACCTTATTTCCCGCTGCTTAACACCTTAGCGCATTTCAGTTTAGGTATTCTCTCTGCCGACTCATTCGACCCGGAAGGTCGTATTGTCAAATTGAATGCGACTGGGCCTTACCAGTTGGACAATTTAGTGGTGCCGCACAAGTTGAGTGCCAAACGCTTTGAATCGTTTTGGGGCAAATCGGCGAAGATTGCGCAGTTAGACTATGTGGCAGGCCACCGCTCTGAAAGCCGTGTGCTTGAGCTGCAAAGTGGCCAGTCTGACATCGCCTACTCGATTGATGCTATCAGCAAGCAAAACTTGCAAAGTGCTAAGAATGTAAAGGTACAAAGCGTCAATTTGCCACGGACGATCATGTTGAAGCTGAATAACCAGCACCCCTTGTTGTCTGAGACAAAAGTCAGACAAGCGATCAGCTTGGCCGTGGATCGCACAGGCATTGCCCAAAGCATTCTATACGCGCCAGGCAGTGAAGCTTATCAACTGTTTAGTCAGGCGCAACGAGCGTGGCATATAGAGCAACCAACCGCGAAACGTGATGTGGCGCAAGCGAAAGCACTGCTCGAAGAGCTGGGTTGGGAGAAAAATGCGCAAGGCTGGCTTGAGCGTCAAGGGCAAGAGTTCGCGCTTAAATTGACCACTTACGCCGACAGACCAGAACTACCACTGATCGCGACCGCGTTACAAAGCCAACTGGCGGAAATCGGTATCCGTTTGCACGTCAGTATTGATAACTCCAGCGTGATTCCGGCAGGTCACCATGACAACAGTTTGCAAATGGCGCTGGTGGCGCGAAACTTTGGCCTGACTGGCACACCGCTGCCGCTTCTCTATCAAGACTTTAGCGATGAAAAAGGCAGTGATTGGGGCCACATGAACTGGTATTCACAACAAGTTCAGCAAGATTTAACCGAACTGATCTCGACCGCAGCAGGTGAAAATCAGCGTGAATTGAGTCAGCGTGTTGCTCGTGTATTGGCAACAGAACTGCCTGTTATCCCAATCGCTTACAGTAGCCAGCACGTCGCTTTTAATCAGTCACTGCAGGGATTGCACTTAGACCCATTTGAGATTGACTATCGTCTGTCGGAGTTGCAGTTCCATGATTGACCTGCTGCTAAAACGGCTGTTACAAGCGGGTTTTGTCGCTTGGGCAGTGGGCACTATCACCTTTGTGATGATGAAACTGCTTCCCGGTGACATGGCCTATCGGATTGCGGCAAGCCGCTACGGCTACGATTTTGTTAGCCAAGAGGCGGCCCAAGCGGTCTCTGTGGAGCTGGGGCTGGGGCGCAGTGCGTTTGAACAATATGTGGCTTGGTTGTGGGAGTTATTGCACTTAAATCTCGGCCACTCCTTGGTCAGTGAAGAAGCCGTCAATGAACTGCTATGGCATCACCTTGGCTATAGCCTGATCCTCGCTATTGCCGCACTCGCACTTTCCTTGTTTATCGCCTTTCCGGTCGGTGTCTACTGTGGTCGATATCCGGGAGGGCGCGTGGACAAGATGGTGTTGTCGCTTTCGGTGCTGCTGCGTTCTGCTCCAGTATTTGTGGTTGGGTTGGGGCTGATCATCCTCTTTGCACTGCAACTGGGTTGGCTGCCAGTGCTGGGATTTGGTCGACCAGAGCATGTGGTTTTACCAAGTTTGGCATTGGCACTGACGCTGGCGGCACTCTCTAATCGGATGATAAAAAACGAAGCGTACTTGGTACTACGTTCGGCCTACTACCGCTTCGCACGCTATAAAGGGCTAGATGAGGTACGAGCGTACGAACGTCACGCGCGCTTGAATATCGCCCTGCCATTGATTGCCTTTATTGGTGTGCAAGCTGTGGGCTTAATTGAGGGGATTGTGATGATTGAGTCGCTGTTTGCTTGGCCGGGCATCGGCCATGCGTTGTCACACGCTATCTTTGCGCGAGATATTCCGGTTATTCAAGGAGCGGCGCTGGTAATGGGGCTTTTGTTTGTTGCGATCAACACAGCGGTGGATTTGGCTCAATATATGCTTGACCCGCGTATTCGACAGGAGAAAGTCGTATGACGAATCTCAATCTACGCTACCTGTTTAGTGGTGCAATTCTAGTTCTTTTGATGAGTTTTTCTATCTACATAAAGTGCTTTTCCAACCATGATGTCGCTGCGCAGAATTTAAGCCAAGTGTTTCAATTTCCGTCTTGGTCCGAGCCACTCGGCACCGATCATTTTGGCCGTAGCAACGCCGCTCGTTTAGCAGACGCGATTTGCAACTCAGTGGTGATCGCTTTGGTAAGTGTCACTTTAGCCGTCACCGTCGGCCTAGTTACGGGCGTGATATCGGGTTGGTTTGGCGGTTGGTTTGATCGAATCGCCTCGGTGTTGGTTAACATGGTGATGGCTTTGCCCGGACTCGTGTTGGTGCTACTTCTTGGCGCGATTGTGCCTGGATCTTACGCTTTTTTACTGTTTGGTATCGCGGTGACCATGTGGGCTGAGTTTTTCCGCGTGATCCGCAACAAAACTCAGAGGCTAAGCAAAGCCGATGAATTTGAAAATGCGCGTCTACTGGGTTTTGGTCGTCTGTACCGTTTTCGCGTACATATTTGGCCCTATTTAAAAGCGGATGTCTTTACCTTAGTCTGCTTTGGTGCAGGCAATGCGATTTTGGCCCTAGCAGCACTGGGTTTCTTGTATGTCGGTCTTCGTCCGCCTCAAGCCGAGCTAGGTATGATGATGGTAGAACTGTTTCGCTATTATCAGGTCGCACCTTGGGTGCTTATGCAACCCGTTCTAACTCTTATGTTGCTGATTTTTAGCTTTTATTCTCTGGCTCAAACGAAGGAGCGTTTACGATGAACATTCTCAAAGTTGACGCGCTTGCGGTGAAACAGGGAGAAAAGACGGTGGTTCAGCCGCTCTCTTTTGCCCTACAAGAAGGTCAATCCATTACCATTCTTGGTGAAACGGGCTCCGGAAAAAGTTTGTTTGTGAAAGCTATTTTAGGAGATTTACCAGCGAGTTTTGCCGCTGAGGGGGAGCTCTATCTTGGCGATCTTCCTCTCTCAACGCTTACCGCTCAGCAGCGCGAGCAGTTGTGGGGCAGAGAGATAGCGGTTTTGCCACAAGAGCCGCGTTTGTCACTTAATCCGTTGATGAAAATAGAGCAGCAAGTCAGCGAAGTGTATCGCTGGGTGAGGGGAATGAAACGCGCTGAAGCTAAGGCGCAAACTGAGTGTGCATTTGCTGGTATGCAGCTTGATGAAGCTCAGCAAAAGCACGTGCTAGAAATCTCCGGCGGAATGGCTCAGCGCTGTGCACTACTCTGCGCCAAAGCGGCGGGAGGCCGGTTACTCATCGCTGATGAGCCGACAAAAGGATTGGATGAGCAAAGCAAACAGCAAGTGATCGCTGCGCTGCGTGAAGTAAAAAGACGAGGTGCGTTGATCACCATCACTCACGATTTGCAGGTTGCCGAAGCACTGGGAGGAAAACTTTATGTATTGCGACACGGTCATTGGCTCGCCAAGGAAAAGACGTTCGAGCAATGGCAATCGGATCACAGCGATCACTATTCGCAATCTTTAATTCGAGCTAGTCAGGCTGGTGAGGCAAAACCCACAGCGTGTTTGGCTGAACCTTTACTCGATGTGCAACAGCTAAGTGTCGGTTTTAAAGAGAGAACTTTGATTCGCGAACTGAGTTTTTCATTGCGTAAAGGGGAGGTGATTGGCTTTTCCGGTCCAAGCGGTTGTGGTAAGTCGACCCTTGCTGATGTGCTGCTTGGATTGAAGAAACCACTCTCGGGCTCGGTTGTTTATCATCAGGACTTTCTGCTTGGTAAGCGGTTGAAATTGTACCAAGATCCACCGCAATCTTTTTCACCGCAGTTAAGTTTGTATCGACAGTTATTGGACTTGTGTCAATTACATGGCATTGAGCCGAATCTGATAGAACGTTATGCGCAGCAGTTGCACATTGCTGCGGACATTTTGCCGCGTACTTCGGAGCAAGTGTCGGGCGGTGAGCTACAGCGCATTGCGATTTTGCGTGTGCTGCTCTTAAAGCCGACCTTGTTGATCGCCGACGAGCCGACCACGCGTTTAGATCCGCACATTGCAAGAGAGACCATGGAATTGCTGATCCATACCACGCAATCGATAGGCTGTGCACTAATTTTGATCAGTCACAGCCATCAAGAACTTGAGCGTTATTGTCACAAAAGGCTCCGCTTTAGCGAGCGTTGTGATGACGTAACTTTAGAGAGTTGCGTGTCTTAAAGCCTCGCTAGTCTGGGAAATGTGGCTTGCTGTGACAAGCAGGCCACAAACCAAGTCCATTGTGAGTAAGTGTGTGGCCGTTCTCGTTCAGTCGCTCATACTTCAAACGTACCCAAGATCTGGATGCATTGCTCTGCCACTTGTTCACTTTTGCCGCTTAAATGAGCGGTAACAATCGCCCCCTCCTTTAAAAGGCACATGGCATCCAGCAATAGCGGATTTTTGCTTTGCAAGTGATGCGAGATGATCGCGCGAACCTGCTGTTTATGCAGAAGACAAAAGCGAGCGATCTCACTGTCTAAATCACTAAACTCCGCCGAGGTATTGATGAAAAAGCACCCTCTGAACGTGCCGAGTTGCGGCTCTTGGTGGGTAAACCAGCTTGCAAAGCCGCGGAACTATCAAATCTTCATTAACGAGAATGATTTGCAATAACGTGTGGGGTTGCTTATTCTCTTGCCATACATTGTTCGGAGTAAGATCAGCAAGATGAGTTCTCCTGCGTTTTTTGCACGGCTTTTTCGCCATTCGAAGGCGATCACGCCCTATTTACATGGTGAGATAAAATCGCTGGCGGAGCGAGATAGGGATGCTTCGCTTATCTGTATCGAGCGCTCTAGCTCAGACACTATTCGCCAGCTCTACGAGAGTTTGCAGCAAGCACATCCTGAGGCTGGCGCTGCTTACTGGTTGACACGCACTTGGACGCTAGTTTGCTGGCAGCCAATCTTTGTTGCCTTTACTGCCATTTACACCTGTCGCGGTCTGCCGAAACTCTCTTCGATGGCGCAGCATGTTCAACCGAGTTTTATCAGCGGTTATCAATTTACCTCCACCGAGGTGTGGCAGGGCAGTGAAGAGGATCTCATTGAGCGAGCAGGACAAGAACTCATGCGGCTGTTTGATTATTTTCGTCTAGAAATGAGTGAGTGGACGCGCGTTCGCCCCGGTTTTACCCAGCATCTTTTTGCCGATGGCCTGTTGGGATGTTTAGTGAGGCTCAGTGAGCAGCATCCCGAATTGTCGGGCGAATATTTACTTCAACATGCGCATTTGTGGCTCAGAGCCTGTGGACTTCCGGAGAAATTGGCTAGCTCGCTCAACTATCAAGCTGGAACAAAGCAACTCGCCTTAGTGCGTACCAGTTGCTGCTTGGTTTACAAATGCCAAGGGCGTCCGCTTTGCCGCGACTGTCCACGTCATCCCGACAACAAACGTTAAGGATATGGTGCGATGACTAAACGCTGATGATTGGCACCATAATCATGGGGTGAGCAAAGTTTCGTGGTTCAGTGCTGGTTTGTTTAACCCTTGCGCAGATTGCTTGACGAATAGACTCTCTGGAGCGCTTTTTAAGCAGTTGAATCAATTAAAGTAAATTTCTTGTTGACCTAAAAACTTAATCCGTTAAAGTACGCCTCGTTCTCACGGCAAAGCTCGTAAGAACAGATGGTGTCTTCCATCGCAGTATGCGTTGCCCTGGTGGTGAAATCGGTAGACACAAGGGATTTAAAATCCCTCGACTTTCGAGTCGTGCCGGTTCAAGTCCGGCCCGGGGCACCATCACATTTCTTCAGAGGCGCGTTGGCAGAGTGGCTATGCAGCGGATTGCAAATCCGTGGACCTCGGTTCGACTCCGGGACGCGCCTCCATTTATCTCTTCAATCTCTTTTTCCAATTGGTTTTGCACTGTCTCTGTAACGAATCTCCAACCCCTTTTTCTTGCCAATCTCTAGACCATGATTTAAGCAAAACTGCCAACTGAACAGTCAGTAACGGCTTGTATTTGATAATATTTGGTTATAAATTGTTAGCGACTTATTTATAAAACGGTTTAGGAAGTAAAGCATGGAATCGCTCGCAAACGTTTTGGTTGTCTTCATCATCTTCGCCGCCATTTTTGGCAGTGGCATGTTGAAAATTGTGCTCAATCACAGGGAAAAAGTAAAAGCGCTCGAACTGACAGACACACGCAAGTCATCAAGCAGTGATCATGACGAGTTGCGTTTGCAAGTTGAAAAGTTGACTCAGCGCGTGGTTGTACTTGAGAAAATTGTCACCGACCAAAAATACCAACTCGAAAAAGAGATCGCTTCTTTGTAACGGTTACTCAGGCCAGTTTGCTGGCCAGTTTTGTCTCTGCTGTCAGCGCTCATCAAAAAAATCTTTATTTCTAATGTACTTGCTCATCAGATGATAAGAAAAGGGCCTTAGGATCCAACTGAGTAGCGAGCGCCCAAGCCTCTCATAGGTTGGCGTATTCTCGTAAATGCGCCCGTTGTACAGCCAAAGCATTTTACCAGCATGCCAGTAAAGAAAGGGGACGGGCGGCATAAAGGTGACGATATCGAGATCGCAGCAGATGCGGTAGGTTTTGTGCGCCAAAGTGTAATGGCGTGGAAAACGCCAGTCGCCAATCGCAGGCTGACCAAAAGTGACCACACGTTTGATGGATTTGGGGTACTTGTGCTCTAGATAGTCTGCAAAAACACAACCAATCGCCCCTCCTGATGAATGGCCAGTAATGGTGATGCGTTTTCCTTCAAATAACAGTGGTACAACCGTTTGTTCAAGCTTGTCTAACACGCTCATTCCGAGCGTATCGGCATTGCGTGATGGTTGGCTCTCTTGATGTAACAGATGGTAAAAACCAGCATGGATACGGTAGGATAGACCTAAATGACGGCAACTTCTCGTCCATAATGCAAAGTTAAGCAGCCAGTCACTAAGACTGTGAGAGCCTTTTATCACCACCACCGCTTCATCTGAGTCTTTACTCCACAACACTCGAATCATGGTTTTACCAAACTGGTTTTTGATAATGCGTTGTCCGTTTGGATCAAACCCGTAGCGAGTCTGTTTGAATACTCTCGGGTAGGCAAGGCTGCACAGCACGGCATAACGTTCATATTGATAGCGTTTTAGCGGCTTCACAAAAGATACTCTACGGGAATCGTGCCGATAGCATATAAAGCGTTTGTGAAAATTACATGACCTCAATCATTGATGTCGACAAAGGCGACGCTGTTTTTACCGCTTTTCTTCACTCGATACATGGCGGCATCGGCTTTTTCATAAATATCATCAAATGGCTGGCCCGCGCCTTGAAAGAGGCAAACACCAATACTTAATCCAATGGAAACTTTAGGCGCAAATTCAAACGGCTTAGAGAGGCGAGAAAGAAGCTGATCGCAGATGTGCATTATCTCGCTGCGTTCAACGTATTGGCATAGCATCACAAATTCATCACCGCCTAAGCGGCCAATTTGGCTGTTTGTCTGCGTCACTTGTTTGAGGTATTGCGCAACGGCAATAAGGACGCTGTCACCCGTTTTGTGCCCCAGTTCGTCATTGACGCTTTTGAAGTTGTCCACGTCAATGAAAATAAGCGCCCAGCGTTGATCACTAGATACGCTTGTTTCGGCATAAAATTGTTTTTCGAGCGCACTGCGATTGAGCAATCCAGTCAACGGATCGCTGTCTGCCAGCTTAGCGAGCTGCTGCTCGTAGCGCTTTTCTTGGGTAATGTCGATGTGCGTGCCCATCATTCGTAGGGGAGCGCCGCCCGCATCGTATTCTACTACCCGGCCTCGATCAGAAACCCAATTGTCGCTGCCATCCTTATGAACCATGCGATGAACAACCTGATATAAGTCGGTTTTTCCGGCCAAATGGTCTTCAAAGGCGCCTACTGCAAGATCGTAATCATCAGGATGTAACTTGCTTTTCCAAGTCTCGACGGTGGCGGTTAATTCGTGCGATTGATACCCGAGCATTTTCCCCCATTCCATATTGAAAATAGTGAGTGTGCCCGTTGGTACATGTTGCTCCCACAAACATAATCCTGTGCCGTCTAAGGCAACATGCAGTTTCTCCTGAAGCCGAGCGTTTTCCTGCTTCAATTGTTGGAGTTCTTTCTCTAACTGCTTAATTTTTAATAAATACTCTTCCATGGTCCACACCGATAACCTGTGTCTTATCAAAAATGAAAACAAGTGGCACTAGGCTATTCCGTTCACATTGGGCAAAAACTGTAAAAACGCTGTAATACAAAGGATTAAAGATTAAGCGATCTTGCGCGCGATTTTAAGACATAGTTCAAAAATCCATGTGAGCTTATAAATAAAATCGTGAATTAGTTGATGCTAATCGATAATATCCGGATATAAAACTTCTCTTTCTAGCTTCAATTTTGCGTACTTCTTTCAGGACGTATTGCATAAGAAATCAATGTGATAGCGAAATTGTCAAAACCTCTATTTTTGTTGTTGGCTGCATTTGGCGTACGGATGTCACCGCTGGCGAAATTGACACCGCCAAAGGGCAGTTGCAAACCTTAAAAACGGCGTACGAGCGCACACCGAAAAGCGATAGCGTACGTCTAGATAAGCTCAAGTATCTTCTTAATAAATCCAGCGTTGAAATTGAGCTGCTGGAAAAAAGCGTAGAATTAACCCGCAGCACCCTGTTGCCGTCTATGCCAAATAATATTGGTAAACGAGGCTATTTTCTCGACCCCAGCAATAACTATTTGCACGTGGTTCTTCCCCTGCGTAATAAAAATGCGGGCTATTTGTGGGCGGAGGTGGATGCCAAACGTCTAAGTGAGATAAAACTCGCCCTTTTAGGCGTGATCCTCAAAGAAGCGGTCGGTGCTTTTGTTATCTCTCTGGTGCTGATTTACCTCATCACTATATGGCTAGTCAGCCCGTTAAAAGCGCTGGCGTTTTCCATGAAGCAAGACATCGAAAAAATCGATCAAGGCAATATTCCTGAAATACGCCGAGCTGATGAAATTGGGGATTTAGCCCGTTCTTACTCCAGCTTAATTACCAAGATAAAAAATCAACTCAAAGTGTTGCATCTGCAAGCGGAGACCGATCCTTTGACGGGGCTAGGATCGCGCTACAAATACAAAGCCAGCTCGGCGAAAACACTGCAAAACACGCTTCTTAAGAGAGAGCACGCTTACTTCCTGCTATGTGACATCGATAATTTCAAGTCCTTCAATGACACTTACGGACATACCGAAGGTGACAACGTGCTGACGGATGTAGCATCGGTGATTAACCAGCATATTCGGCGCAGTGAAATCGCTTGTCGTATTGGTGGCGAGGAGTTCGCGTTTATTATCACTGGGAGAGATCCTGCATCTTTGACAGAACGAGTGCAGCATATCCATCAATCCGTTGCCCAACGAGCAATTCGCCATGAGGGCAACTTGCCGTTTGGTGTGGTCACCATTTCAATCGGCGCGGTCGCTATCGAGTCAACCAGTGACAAGATCTCTCTAGAGCAGTGTGAAGCTCTGCTAAAACAGGCATTTGAAATTGCAGACAAACAACTCTACAAAGCCAAGCATAGCGGCAGAAACAGTGTGCTGTTTGGTGAAAAGCTGAGTCTCTAACCGCATTCTGTTTTTAAATCGTTTGATCGTGCGGTGGCTGAGGCCACCGTTTTTGTTTGCATACGTTCAAGTTTGGCACACACGCGTAAAGCCTCCAACCCACGCTTTGCTAACTCTTTGGTTCAATTCGATAAAAGGATCAGGAAATTGCAAGGTGCTCGTTGCACAGTTTACTGCCGATCTATACATTCCCATACAAAGATAGGAATGACTTATTAATAAAACGGTGTACATTATTCGCCAGTAGTTCAATTGAATATCTGTGTACTTACGGGAAAACGTTATGAAACCATCACCCATCGCTATGACGTTGGCCGCCTTTCTGGCGGTTGGCGCGGCGATTCCTCAGCAAGCAGCGGCGCAATCTGTCGCTTGGGATAGAGCAAATGAATCTTGGCTGACTCAATCTTCTGACCATTTTGTGATTCATTTTCGCAATGGCCATGAAAAGCAAGCAGCTCGTGCGCTTGATCTGGCTGAACAATCACACCGCGAGTTAGTGCCGTTTTTTGGTTATCAACCAGAAGAAAAAACAGAAATTGTTCTTGTTGATGAGTATGACTTTTCTAACGGCTGGGCGACGGTGGTGCCTTATCCGCAAATCCGTTTGATCATGAGCCCGCCCGATGAGGCGAACAGTTTAGAAAACAATGATGAATGGATGCATTTGCTGATCAAACATGAGTACACGCACATCATGCATATGGAGATGGGTGGCGGAGCGATCAAAACATTACGCAACATTTTCGGCCGCAATCCGTTTTTGTACCCGCACCTTATGACGCCATCTTTCATGCTTGAAGGATTAGCTGTCTATCAAGAGACAAACCAAGCGGCAGGTTACGGGCGCTTACAAGGTACTGGCTACGACATGCAGATGCGCATGGAAGTGGCGTCTGGTGAAGTGAAAAGCTTGAATCAGGTCGCCGTCGCATCAAGAGAGTGGCCATTGGGCTACAACTATTTGTATGGCGCTTATTTTGTTCAGTACCTCGCCGATACGTATGGCGATGAGAAAGTGGGTGAATTTCTCACCAGCTACAGCAGAAAAGTGATTCCGTTCTTTTTGCTTAATCGCACCGCAAGAACCACGTTTGGCAAAGATCTCGAGCAGTTGTGGTCTGATTTCCAAAGTCACATTTACCAGCAATACCAAGGTGACGTGACACAAATGACCGAAGCCGCTGTGATTGGCAAAGGCAAGTACACCGCACCATTTTTGCAAGTGGTCAGTGCCAGTGACAGCGGTTTGCTGGTTAATAGAAATGATGGTGACGGTTATTCAAAGTTACAGCGTATTGACGGAGAAAACGCGCAAACACTGAGCAAAACCAAACAGATCAATTCGCTGGATGTTCATCTACAGGCGGGGGTTCTGGCAACTCGCTCTATCACCTACGCCGATGGCCGCGTATTGAGTGATGTGTTTGTCTATCAAGATGATCGCTGGACGCAGTTGACGGAAAAACAGCGTTTTCGTATGGCGAAATGGTTGCCGGACGGGTATCAATACCTCGCGTCACGTAAGGTGGATGGCTTGAGTGAGCTGTGGCTTATGGATGCCAGCAACCCTGAAAGTAATACGCTGATTTGGCAGGGAGAAGACGGTGATGTACTGGGCGGATTTTCTCTCGCGCCGCAAGGCGATTTCTTAGTCGCGAGCATGAAACGCCCGCAGCAAGGTTGGAACCTAGAGCGTTTTGATCTTACCAGCGCGACGTGGCACAAGCTGACGGACTCGCGCGCAGTGGAAAATGCCCCGACGATGATGCCAGATGGTAAAGTGCTCTATAGCGCCGATTACGACGGCGTGTTTAATATCTATTCGCTTGACCTAGAGACACAACAGATTTCTCAGCTTACCCGTGAAGTCGGCGGAGCGTTTGAGCCCCATTGGCAAGCGGGAAGCGGGCTGGTTTATCAATCCTATGATGCAAAAGGTTACACGTTACGCGAAAAAGAGCGTGTAGAACCGCTACGCACCTTTACCGTGGCCGATGCGCAAGGTCAGTACAACTACGTTGATCCTGTTGAAGAAGTGGCTGCAAAGAGTGAGATAATCGATTACAGCCCTTGGTCTAGTCTGCGTCCACGTACTTGGCTGCCTATCATTTCGCAAGATGAGAACCAAACACTGGCTGGTTTTATGATTAACGGGGCGGATGCGTTGAATCGTCACCAATATCAACTCGGTTTCGCTTGGGATACAGAAAATAGCCTTGCTCAGTACAATTTGGGCTATTTGTACGATTCACGTTGGATGATCCAGTTAGAGCGCTCACACGATTTTACCACGTTTAAGCAAGGCAGCTCTGAAACCTATCGCATTGAACAAAGTGACAGTGCACTTATTCAGCGAAACCACCTTTTCACCGCGATTGAAGACCAGCTCAGCTTTGCGGCGGGTGTGTACTGGGATAAAGAGTCCGAAGAGAAAAAACCGAAGTTTGGTGCCACTAAACCTTACGTAGAAACGGAAGAATCTCTGGCCGGGATCGCAGCGACATTCGACAATCGTGAAACCTATCTCAATGTTCCGGGCATAGGTTGGGGGCATTACTTAGATGTGGTGGTTGAAAGCAATGAACTGTTGGGAAGTGACTACCAAGGTGAGAAATACCAAGGTCAGTGGCAAGCCACGTTTGACCTGCCGGGGCGCTCGACATTGTCATTGCGCCTTGCTGGGGGCTTAGCCGATAGCAAAGCGAAACCGTTCCGCTTAGGTGGTTCCGACCAAAGTGATGAAGTTGCACTGTTTGGCCGTGAAACGCAGGCGCTGCGTGGATATGACGAAACGGTACAATCTGGCGACCGCTATGTGACTCAGCGAGTGGAAGCAAGCACTTGGCTTGGACGAGTGGAACGAAACTGGGGATTGTATCCGATAGGCTTAGGGGATATTTCAGGAACAGCATTTGTTGATTCAGGTTCTGCGTGGAGTGACACTAAAGAGTACAAACAACTGACTGGCGCGGGTGTGTCATTCACGGTGGGGGTGCGTCTTGGCTACAACCTAGAGTTGCCCGTGACGTTAGGCTACGCGCACGGCTTTGATAGCGATCTCGGTAAAGATCAGTTCTTCTTCTCTGTCGCTGGACAGTTCTAAGCGGATCGTGACGAAGAGAAACGAAATGAAAAAGGGGAACGGCGTGTTCCCCTTTTGCGTATTTCCTTTTTACGTATTGCGCTTAAGCGCGTTGAGTAAAGCAAGCGTTAAGAAAACTGACGCATCAAACGCTGCATCTCTTCCAAATTACTGACCAGCTCACTGGTGCGAACAATCGAACTTTGAGAAGCGTGTGATGTGTTGTCGGCAAGTTGCTTGATGTTAACAATATTGCGATTGATCTCTTGGGTAACGGTTGCTTGCTCATCCACTGCAGTGGCGATTTGATGGCTACTGTCGGTGACTGCGCCCAACTTATCGCGAATCGCACTGAGTACTTCACCGGTACTATCGGCTTGGCGCTTACAGTTTTGCGACAACTCATTACCGGTATTCATCGCCGCGACGGCCTGACGAGCGGTGTTTTGCAACTGGCTGATCATCGAGTGGATCTCATTGGCGCTGCTGCCCGTTTTGGAGGCAAGATTGCGTACTTCGTCAGCGACCACGGCAAAACCGCGGCCCGATTCGCCGGCGCGTGCCGCTTCGATTGCGGCATTGAGCGCGAGCAGATTGGTTTGCTCTGAAATCGCGGTAATGACTTCAAGAATACTGTCGATCTTCTGGCTATCTTTCGCCAGTTGTTCAATGATCTGCTTTGAGTTGTGCAGCTCTGCCGTAAGGGCGTCAACCATGCGAATGGTCGAGCGGATACTGTCAAGTCCGGTTTTGGAATCGTCGTTCGCATTACCTGCCAACGCAGATGCGGCGGCGGCGGCATTGGCCACTTCATGGATGGAGTGGGTGAGTTCCTCAACCGCAGCGGCCACTTGTTCGGTCTCTCGGCACTGCTGATCCAAACTTTCGCCAATCGACTGGATGGTGGCAAACTCTTCTTCTGCCGAAATCAAAATACTGCCAGAGGTTTCGGTGGCGCGACCCGTGACCGCGCGCAGCTCCGCTTTTTTCATCATCAACGCTAACTCAACTGGCGAAAAATCATCGTAGTGATTGGTGTAAGGCTTTTCCATCAATGGGTTGTGATACGCTTCGTCGGCGAGCGCGCGAATTTTTTCGTAGCGTTTTTGCTGATACCAACTAAGTGCCAACGTCGTACTGGCAAACCCCATCGCGACGCTTTGCAAAGAAAATGAGGCTAAGGCGATGCCGCCAACCCCGCTTAAGAGTGTCAGCGCGGCAGATAACGTAGTAAGGCGCTTTAGTGGCAGGCGCATTTTGGCTTTGTACTTATTGGCGCGCATCGCATCGTATAGCGCTTGGGCCCTTTCAACTTGTTCTGGCTGTGGTTTGGAGCGAACCGACTGATACTCGATGATCTCGCCCTCAGCGTTACGGATGGGCGTCACAAACGCCGAAACCCAGTAATGCTGTGAATCACTACACTGATTTTTTACCAGCCCCATCCAACTTTTGCCCGCTTTAAGGTACTGCCACATTTGTGCAAAGGCCGCTTTTGGCATGTCTTGGTGGCGCACCATGTTGTGTGGTTGTCCTTTTAGCTCATCGCGGGTGTAGCCAGCAATTGTGCAAAAATCGCTATTGGCGTGGGTGATGATGCTGCGAGGGTCGGTCGTCGAGATAAGATTGGCGCTGACGGAATAGTCTTTGTTGAGCTTGGATTTTGTAGTCATTTTATTCGTCGTTCTCTTTCGTCCTGAGGTTCGAACAGCAAGTTATTTGTTCAGCTAGGCATAATCTTACTGAGTCTGGCTGAAGGAGATGACTCTGTTGCGTAATGAAATATGCAATAAAAGTCATTTTTAGCCGCACATAGTAAGGTTGAGAGGTGGGTTCCATTTATGATTTGAATCAATGGATGGTGAATATTAATAAAACGATCAACAAAAAGTGAGGGTGTTTAAATAACCGATTGCGTTTTGTTTTCAGCCCTAAACCACCTACTTCAGTAGGTGGTTATCATTCAATTAGGCTTGGCCTGTAGTTCTACCCATGCTAATTGCTCCCTTGATTTTTAGCGAAGTCAAAGAGGACAAATAACATGAGTAGATACAAGCAAGCTTCCCACGTATTTTGGAGATGTCAATATCACATCGTATGGACTCCAAAGTATCGGTTTCGGATATTGAAGAACAATGTTGGTAAAGAGGTTTATCGGTGTATATATGTGTACTGTAATCAACTTGGATGTGAAGTCGTAGAGCTGAATGTCCAAGTAGATCATGTGCACTTAGTGGTTAAGGTGCCACCCAAGCTATCAATATCCAAGTTGATGGGGGTATTGAAGGGCAAAATAGCCCTGAAAGTATTCAGTAAATTTCCATATCTACGGAAGAATAAACTGTGGGGTAATCACTTTTGGCAGCGAGGCTATTTTGTCGATAGTGTTGGAATTAATGAAGAAATAATCCGACGATATGTCAGACATCAGGAAAAGAAAGAGCGCCAGGAGCAGCAAGAATTAGCGCTGGACTAAACAAAGGCCCCCTTTTAGGGGGCTCTCACAAAGCCACCTTCTTTAGAAGGTGGTTTTTTACAAAATTAATGTTTTTGTTGCATATGCTTTTTGAGCGAGCTCGAATTAATGCCTATCTTTACGGTGCGTTTTTCCACCACTTCGTTTGTTTTGCAGACATCATCTGCTATCTGCCGGTGTATGAGTCGCCGAATTACGCTTTTTACTCGCCTTTTCTGCCGCTATCGCATAGGGTGAGGCAAATTCATCTGCTAGGTTAACAACGCCAATGAAAGAAAAAGTCGCCATTTTTGTCGATGTACAAAATGTGTATTACACCTGTCGCGAAAAATATCAGCGCAAGTTTGATTACAACCGTTTTTGGCAAGAAGTCACCGTAAACAAACAGGTGGTGGTAGCGAATGCCTATGCCATTGCCAGCCGTGATCCCGGGCAAAGGCAGTTTCATCACATTCTGCGCGGAATTGGTTTGGAGGTGAAGCTTAAGCCTTTCATTCAACGTGCTGATGGCAGTGCCAAAGGCGATTGGGATGTTGGCATAGCATTAGATGCGATTGAACGGGCTCCGGAAGTCGACCAAGTCATTTTGCTCTCTGGTGATGGCGACTTTGAAATTTTAGTCGAGCGCATTCAGCAACGTTATGGGAAAAAAGTGGTGGTTTATGGCGTGCCGGGTCTCAGTGCTCAAGGGTTGAGAAACGTAGCTGACCAGTTTATTGAAATAGACAACGCACTACTTATTTAAACGTTGCGAAGGTGATATTCATTCAAGTTGGTATTCTGCAAAAAATCCGTTAGAATGCACTTCTCTTGGTTGATAATACGAATGACTATCAACAGCAATTGTAACTTACATCAGGTTATTGACAACTCTTATGACGTTCTACAAAGCCAGTGCCGCCGCACTACTGATGGCGACCGTTGCCACTGCCCATGGCAGTGATCTCGACAAGGCGCAGAAAATTCAAAGCCATACCAACACTGCTGCGGCAAAAAGCCAATCACTGATTAATGCCAGTGCTGAAAACAGCCAGTTATTGCAAGCCGAAATTGAACTGCTTCAGGAAGAAGTGCGTAATCTCGAGATTTACCAGCGCCACTTGACTTCTTTGATCCACAGCCAAGAGCAGGAAAAGTCGAGTTTAGCGAGCCAAATCAGCGAGATCCAATCGACGCGGCAAGGCATCGTTCCTCTGATGTATGACATGTTGGCAGAGTTGAAAGATCTGGTTAGTAATGATGTTCCACTAAAAGCCGAACAACGCAAAGAGCGGGTGGAAAAGCTGGAATTGCTGATGGCACGTGCTGATGTCGCTGAAGCGGAGAAATTTCGTCGTATTTTAGAGGCTTACCAAATTGAGCTCGACTACGGCAGTCGCATTGGTGCGTATCAGGCGCAAATTCAAACCGTTGATGGTAAAGCGCGTCAGGCAGAGCTGCTGCATTTGGGTCGCATCTCTTTGATTGCTCGCAGCTTAAGCGGTCAAGCTTTCTGGTACTGGAACCAACAGCAAAAGCAGTGGATGGAATTAACGCAAATTCCGGCGTCTGAGCTCAATCGTGCCTTTGATGTGGCCAACCAGAAAGTCGCACCAGCGTTACTCTATCTTCCGTTATCTGTTGCAGCAAAAGAGGTGATGTAAATGAAACCCGTATCTATTCTTGCGGCTGGATTGTTGACATTGTCCTCTGCTGGCGTACTGGCACAGGCCGAGTTGGTGCAGCAAGCCAAAATCGAAAACCAAACACAGCAAATACACAATCAACAGCGTGAACAAGGCTTTAAACAGACTGAGCAGCAACTAAAAGCGCTGAAAGCGTCTCTGGCAGAGAAAAAAGCCCAATTGGAAAGCCAGAATGATAACTTGGCCAGTCAGTTTAGTGACAACGAAGTACAGTTGTCTCAACTTGAAGAGCAACTGCGTGTTGAAACGGGCAGTTTGGGCGAACTGTTCGGTGTGGTGCGTCAACACGCGAAAGAGATCAAAGCGGATCTTGCTGAAGCGGTTACCGCGATTGGCCAGACAGATCAAACTCAAGTGGTTAATGATATCGTAGAGGCAAACACACTGCCTGATATTCGTCAGCTACGCGGCTTGTGGCAGGTGATGCAAGCGCAAATCAGTGCCAGCCGCAGTGTCAGCGAGCTCACCATTGCGATGCTAGATGCAGAAGGCCAAACACAAGCGACGCCAGCACTGACACTTGGTAATTTTGGCCTGTTGACCGAGCAAGGTTATGTCAATTGGCATCATGACAAGCAATTTGCTTCTTCTTTCGCCAAACTGCCTGAAAACGTACCTGTACGCTCAGATCTGGTCGTGGCAAGCCAAGGTGAGATGATGCCTGTGCTGCTCGATCCGACTCGTGGCGTGTTGTTGCAGCAATATGCGCAGTCGCCAGGCTTGGCAGAGCGCTTTGCAGCGGGTGGTGTGGTCGGCAAAGTGATCATTGGTTTATTGGCAATCGGTCTTATCATCGCAGCCTACCGCGCCGTGGTACTGCTTGCGGTGCAGGGCAAAATCAAGGCTCAGTTGAAAACACCGAACACACCACAGAATAACCCGCTTGGTCGAATTCTGGCAGTGTACGACAGTGAACGTCCGCGCAGTGTGGAAGCATTAGAACTTCGTCTGCTGGAAGCGATTGTCGATGAACAAAATGGCTTGGAAAAAGGGCTCTCGATGCTCAAATTGCTTGCCGCTTTAGCGCCAATGCTGGGTCTTTTGGGGACGGTGATCGGCATGATTGAGACCTTCCAAGTGATCACCCAGTTTGGTAATGGCGATCCGAAGATCATGGCGAGTGGTATTTCGATGGCGCTGGTCACGACGGTGCTCGGTCTGGTCGCTGCGATGCCGCTACTGTTGGCGCACAACATTCTCAATGGAATGGCGGAAAACGTGCGTAACGTGCTGGAAAAACAGAGTATCGGTTTAGTCGCACAGCAAGCAGAAGAGCAAATGCACACCACTCGTGAGTTTCCAGCCAAGGTAGGGAATGCAGCGTGAGTGGGTTCGTTTCGCAACTGTTGCCTGAGCTGTTGACGTCCAGCCAATGGTGGGCGTCTTTACAGACCTTTATGGAACAGGGTGGACAGATTTTATGGTGGCTCGCGGCGGTCGCGGCAGTTTTCTGGCTGCTCGCGGTAGAGAAAATTATCTACCTGAGCCGCGAGTTTCCCGTGTATTGCACGCAAACCGCGCAGCAGTGGCAAGCGCGTCAAGATAGACAGTCGTGGTTTGCCTTGTCGGTGCGTGAAGCGTGGATGGCGCAAGCGCATCAGCGTCTGTTTCGTCATTTAAGTTTGCTGAAAGTGCTGGTGGCCATTTGTCCTATGCTTGGGTTGCTCGGTACGGTAACGGGCATGATCTCGGTCTTCGAAGTGATGGCGGCCCAAGGCAGTAGCAACCCAAAATTAATGGCGTCAGGTATTTCGCTGGCGACACTGCCGACGATGGTCGGCATGGTGGTGGCACTGGTCGGCATGTTTGTTCATGCCCGCTTGTATAAAGCGTGTCAGAACCGAGAACTGAAATTGGAAAGAATGTTAAGGAGTCAGTCTTGAGACTAGGTAAACGTCAGGCAAAATCGGATGAAGCGCAGATCGATTTGACCTCAATGCTGGACATCGTTTTCATCATGCTGATCTTCTTTATTGTCACCAGTTCGTTTGTGCGTGAATCCGGTGTGGAAGTGAATCGTCCACAGGCCTCCAATGTTAGTGCACAGAAAGATGCGGGGATTTTCATCGCCGTCACGGCAGCCAATGATATCTATATCGATAAACGAATTGTCGATGTTGAGCGTGTTCAAGCCAGTATCGAACGCTTATTGCTTGATCAACCGGATGCCTCATTGGTGGTACAAGCCGACGAATACGCTTACAACGGTACGGTGGTGAAAGTGATGGATGCGGCGAAAGCGGCAGGGGTGAAAAACATCGCGCTGGCGGCGGAGAAACGCTGATGTTGAGATTATTGCTATCGCTGCCGGTGTCATTGGCGATGGTGTTTGCCCTGTTTTCTGCCATGGCATGGATGGTGAATCTGGGCAAATTAAACGGAGTAACGCCATCTGCACCTGTCAGCTTTAACATGGTGATGTTTGAAGCGCAAAGCGAAGTGGCACGACGTCAACGTGCCGTGCCACCACCGCCGGATGTACCGCCGCCGCCTCAGCCCGAAGTCATGAAGGTATCCCAAACGCCAATGACAACGACGTCGGCTCAGGTTGAGATGCCTAATGTTGATATGTCTTTTAGTGTCAATGGTTTAGCAATTTCCGTTCCTTCGGTCGGTATTCCGGGTAACAGCGTGACAAATAATCATCAGCAGTTGACCCCACTGAGCCGAGTGGATGCAGTGTATCCTGCCAAAGCGAAGAAGAGAGGCATTGAAGGCTATGTGTTGCTGAGATTTGATATTGATGAAACGGGCAGGCCACAAAATATTGAAGTGGTGGAAGCTCAGCCAGCTCGATTCTTTGAACGCAGTGCCGTTGATGCAGTGAAGCGTTGGCGTTACCAGCCGCAAATCGTCGATGGCGCCGCGCAACCCATTCTCGGATATAGCACCCGGATAGAGTTTAAAATGCAATGAAGATGAAAAAGACGACGATCACCTTACTGATGAGCTGCCTGCTGTTGACCAAGGTATCAGCCGCGGCACCGACCTCGGACATCTCACCTTACGCCCTGCGTTACATGCAGCAGGCGCAAACCTTGTCTGCCAAAGAGCAAAACCAGCAGGCGATCGAGCATTTGTTGACCGCTGAAGTCTCAAGGCCGGGCGATGTGGCAGCTATCTCGCGCATGCTGGGTATCTTATATTGGCAATCGGAGCAAGCTCAACATTCGGTGATGGCTTTGGAAAAAGCGCTCAACGCGCAAGGTTTGGCCGACGATGAGCAGTGGCGTACTAGGCGTATGCTGTCGTCAATCTACTTAACGCTAGGTCAATTTCGTCAAGCTTTGCCGCACCTCGAACTGCTCACGCAATCCATTCCCGAGGGAGAAAACGCAGCCGAAGTCTGGCTGCATCTGGCGCAAGCACACTACAGCCTAGAGCAGTGGCGTGAGACGTTGCTCGCGCTGGAGAAACAGCGCAAACTCGACCCTAAACCCAGTGTGGCGGTGCTCTCAATCTCTCTTGGCGCTCATGCCCAGCTTGAGCAATGGTCGCAGGTGGTGGACAACGCCAAACAGCTGATTGCCTTGCAACCGGAGAAAAAAATCTGGTGGATGCAAGCCTATAGTGGCTATCTGAATTTACGTCAACAAAAAGCGGCGTTGGATATCTTGACCCTCGCGCAGCTTAAAGGCATTGCCTTACTCGATTCTGAACGCAAGTCGTTGGCATATATGTATGCGAGCCAAGGGATTTATGAAAAAGCTGCAGTGACATTGTCACAACTTGAACAGGCCGACAGCGATCTTGAGCTGATTCGCTTGCAAGCACAATATTGGCAAGCGGCAAAAGAGTGGCAGAAATCGCTGCACTTCTGGCATAAAGCCGCAGAGGTTGAGAGTAAATACCATTGGGAAGTGGCGGTGCTGCAAAACCAGCTACAGAAGTATCAACAGGTGATCGCGTCACTGGATCAAATGGAAAATCAGCAGCGCTTCTATGATGCACAACTGCTCAAAGTGAACGCGCTGTATCGCCTCAACCGCTTAGAAGCCGCACTTGCGTTAGCTAAAAAGGCTGATGCGATCAAATCGTCGACACAAACACAAAGTTGGGTACGTTTTTTGTCACACAAGAAAAGTGAGGCGCCCGAAGTTTAAGACATGGGGTAAAACACAACCTAACTGCCAAAAAAAGAGCGGATATCATTTCAGGCATGATATCCGCTCTTTGTCGTTATGGGTTAGTTAGCCAATAATGATTTGGCCTAGCAAGTAGCCGAGACAGCAAGCTCCGATGACACCAATTAAACCAACCGCCATAAAGGAGTGGTTGAAATACCATTTGCCAATCTTAGTCGTGCCTGTGTTATCAAAGTTTACGGTCGCAATGTCTGAAGGGTAATTTGGAATAAAGAAGTAACCGTACAGCGCTGGCATTAAACCAATCAGTAGTGCGGGTTCAAGCCCTAAGCCAAGACCAACAGGCAACATCATACGTGCAACCGCGGCTTGTGAGTTCACTACCACCGAGACAATGAACAGCGCCAAAGCGAAGGTCCATGGGTAGTTGTTCACCATCTCAACGATGCCGGATTTAAACTGAGGCATTGCGTACTGGAAGTAGGTATCTGACATCCACGCGATACCGAAAATTGCAATCGCAGCCACCATACCCGATTTAAACACCACACCATTGGGCACGCTGCGTGGGTCCGTTTTGGTCGCCAGCAAAATGATACCGCCGAAGCACAGCATCATCATCTGAATGACCACCGCCATGCTGATCGGTTTGCTCCCTTCAGCGATAATGCGAATTTCTGGCATCATGGCAATGAGCACAATGGTGAAGATGGAAGCGATAAACAGCAGGACAGAGTTTCTCGCGGCGGCTGGTAGATGCTCATCCAGCGAGGTTGCGGTGGTGTTAAGGATTTTTTCGCGCCATACCGGATCTTTCAAACGTTCTTGATATTCCGGATCGTCGTCCAGCTCTTTACCACGTTTTAGGCTGTAAAGTGACATCAGCAAGGTGCCGAACAGTGTCGCAGGAACGGTAACTAAAAGGATAGAAAGCAAAGTGATTTCGTGGTTAATGTCGGCAAGCTGCGCTAAGTAGTAAACCACCGCCGCAGAAATGGGTGAGGCGGTAATCGCAATTTGCGATGCCACTGAAGCCGCTGCCATCGGACGCTCTGGGCGAATGCCATTTTTCAGAGCAACGTCGCCAATGATTGGCATGATGGAGTAAACCGCGTGGCCAGTACCTAGCATGAACGTCATCGCGTAAGTGACAAAAGGGGCAATCAAGGTTACCCGTTTTGGGTTTTTACGCAGCATGCGTTCCGCCACTTGCAGCATGTATTTCAACCCGCCAGCCGCTTCAAGAATCGAGGCACAGGTAACAACGGCAAGAATGATCAGCATGACCGTTACAGGTGGGGAGGTGGGCGGCATTTTGAACACAAACACTTCGATAACCAAGCCGATCCCAGACACGACACCAAGACCGATACCGCCATAGCGGGAGCCGATGTAAAGCATCAGCAAAAGGAACAGGAACTCCAAATACAACATGATATTTGTCCTTATTGGTAAAATTAGTAGGGATATTTTCTCTTTATATAGCTAAAAAATAGTAAACCGGCTTCACATAACCACTGAGCGTTGAAACCGATGTTGATTTCTCGGCAGTGACTCACGAAATTCCAGCCAATCGTGACGCTGAAGTAAGGAGATTGTTAAGTCTTAATTGTGTGGATACACAGATAACGTTAACACTGTCGAAAAACTGAGCGTGAGATCACTTGGCAATAAATGAAAACAGATTGTAATTGGATCTATCAGTTTGGGCATAAAGTGCCAAAGGTATCACTACAAAAAATCATATGGAACGTCTCAAACATGGCATTTTGCATTAGCAAACGTGATAAATGCGTCCATTCTGAAACCCACACGCAACAAATGGTTAAAATCGTGATATGCATCATTTGACTATTCGTTGAAACGAGTAATGATCCTCTTTCAATAAAAAATACGACTCAGTTGGCTTTATAAAAAAACGGATGCTCAGATGAAACTTAGTAACTTATCGGTAAAGTACAAACTTCTCTCGCTCGTGATTCTCTCCGTTGCTCTCATTGTGGCGACGTGCATTTACAACTTGAATGAGCAACGTAAATCCTCCATGGCTGAACGCGAAAGTAAGCTTAAAGCTCAGGTGGAAACCGCGTTGAATTTGGTCAGTTACTATTATGATCTGCAAGGAGAAATCGGTGAGCAAGAAGCCCAGTCTCGCGCTATCCAAGCGATCAACAAATTGCGTTATGACGATGATAATTACTTCTGGATCACCACACCGCAGCTCACGATTGTCACTCATCCGGTCAAGCCTGAGTTAAACGGGCAAAACGCCTCCGGCTTTAAAGATGGCGCTGGCAAATTCCACTGGCAGGAAATGGCGTCGATAACAGCGCAAAACGGTGGCGGCTTCCTCGACTACCAATGGAAAAGCCCTAATGGCAAATTGAAAGACAAGATTTCCTACGTTGAGCTGTTCAAAGGTTGGGGATGGATTGTTGGCTCTGGCATCTTGGTGGCGGACATTCAAGAATCTTTTTTCGCGGCGGCGCTTAAAGAGGCGTTTGTTGCATTAATTATGGCGGCCATGTTACTGGCGATGGGTTACGTTATCTCAAGCAACATTGTCTTACCGCTCAATCGTTTAATTGACAATACCAACAAAATTGCCGATGGCGATTTACGTGTGCGACTAAATACGCAGCGCAAAGATGAGCTGGGAGTGATGAGTCGTGAGATAGACCGTATGTTGGAGAAACTGCAGTTTACTTTGATGGCGGCACATGAAGCGGCAGAACAATCCGCCAACATGGCGCAAAGCATCGCTCAGGCAAGTGAAGAAGCCGCTACCAGTGTCGGCACGCAGCATTCGCAGTTAGAGTTGCTCTCGACCGCAATGACGGAGATGAGTACCACCATCGCCGATGTTGCGAGCAATGCAGAAAACACCGCGCACAGTACCCAGTTGGTTACGCATCATGCAGAGCAAAGCGGTCAAGCGATGGAGAAGACCGCACAAACCGTCTCGCATGTGTCACAAGACATTTCCGCTGCCGACCAATTGGTGGCGGAGTTAAAAGCGGGCGTACAGGAGATCAGCGCAGTAGTGAGCGTGATTCGCGAGGTTTCAGAGCAAACCAACTTACTGGCACTTAACGCGGCAATTGAAGCGGCTCGTGCTGGTGAACAAGGGCGTGGTTTTGCGGTTGTGGCAGACGAAGTGCGCAATTTGGCCTCACGCACTCAGCAATCCACCAATGAAGTACAGCAGACGATCGATTCCTTAACTGAGCGCACCGAGCGCACGGTGCAAGCGATGCAGCGCAGTAACGTCAAAGTTGAGCAAAGTGTCGCTATTTCGTTGGACACGCAAAAGCAGTTAGCCAATATGGTGACTGAGTTGGTGAAATCGAACGATATGGTGGCGCAGATTGCAGCGGCATCGGAGCAGCAAGGGTTAGTCGCCAATGAGATGACGGAAAACGTCACCAGCATTCATCTGGCGGCCAACGAAGTGATGCAGGCTTCACAGATGCTGGCGGAAGAGAGCCAAGCCATGGCGGCAGTGGCCGAGATACTTCATGATCAGTTGAAGTACTTCAAAGTCTCATAACACCACTTGCTAAAAAACAGAAAACCGCTCAACTGAGCGGTTTTCTTATTGTGAGTCGCTTTGTGCGTCCGTCTGAGACTCTACGGGTTCTGCTTGAGGCAGATTTTCCTGCGCTTGCGCTTCGAGTGCTTGTTCAGCTTCCATTTTAGCTCGGTCTGCTTTGGAAATATAACGCGGCTTATTGCTCTTGTGCAGCTTTGCATTCTGCTTCTTCATTCTGGCGTTATAGATTTGATTAATTTTCTTTTTGCGGTTCATTGGTTGACTCCCGGTTGAGGTGGCGCAGGATAATCATTTGCTCACAAAAGTACAAGTGACTTTGATTTAGTTAAAAGCGCAGCTGAGTTTTTTGGGTATAGTGACTCATCACAAGAAATGAAAATGACCACAAAGATGAAACAGCCACCTTCGCCCTCGCTTTTATTAACAGGCTCACTCGCCACTGAATTTAAGACCGTCTCCTATATGGTCGCGATGTACTGTCAGGCGCATCATCAAAGTGAGCGTGTTTTGTGCCAATCGTGTCAGGCTCTGTTGGATTATGCCGAAACCCGTTTAGACCGGTGCCCATACGGGCAAGCAAAACCAGCGTGTAATCGCTGCCCGATCCATTGTTACAAGCCGGAGCCGAAAACACAGATGCGCGATGTGATGCGTTATGGTGGGCCGAGGATGCTGATCGCTCATCCGATTCTGGCGATTCGCCATCTGTGGAGTGAGAGAAAACCGGTGCCCGGAAAACCAGCACCGGAGAGTTCTAATCGTCATCAAAGAATGGCTAAGAAGTCGTCACTACAGTGAGATTCTTAATCCAGTACTTCTGCGTGTAGCGGCGATAGCACAGTGCCAATTTCACCACTTCTTCGCTCAGCATCAGTGTATAAACATATTTAAACTCCCAGCCAGCAATAAAAGCGGCCATCGCACACACGGGTAAGCCCGTCATCCACATGGCGATAAAGTCCATCCGCAGGCAGAAAATATTGTCACCTCCTGCGCGAATAATACCGTTGATGATGATCATGTTGAGCATTCTTATCCAGATGCCGCAGCAAAGGATCATCACTGCTGGTGCTGCCAATGGATGCAGTTCTTCGCTTGCTAGGTTAAGTGCGGATAAGATCAGTTCACGGTTAGCGAGCATAAATGCGCCGACAGAAATACCAACCAAAAAAACGACTTTAATAAAGTAGGCGGCCATGGCCTGCGCTTTCTCAAACTCATCTCGGCCGAGGGCTTGACCAATCAAGACTGAACATGCAACAGAAAGACCAAAGAAAATCGCATAGCAGAGCGACTCAAATGGTCCAAGCATACTAAACACAGCCAGTTCTGTGGTGCCCATATGGCCGAAAATCATTTGATAAACCATGGTGCCAATCGCCCACAAAACCGCGCCCAGTGTCGTTGGCAGCGCCAATCGGCGGTAAGAAAGCCACAGTGAAGGGCGTTCAGGTGATGCGTGGGTGGTCAGCAACCAATGCGATTTCCATTGCATGAAACCAAGCATTAATCCGACTTGCACCGCACGAGAGATGGTCGTCGCCAGCGCCGCACCAGCCACCCCCATTGCAGGAATGCCTAAGCCGCCTTTGATCAACCAATAGTTCAGCGCGATGTTAATCACGATAGTAACGGCCCCCATCGCTAGAGGTGTGACGGTGTCACCTGATGAACGCATGCTTGCCTCAATTACGATCACTATGTGGGTCAGTAATAGTACGGGAAACGCGTACCACAAATACACTGAGCCGAGTTCAATAACTCGTTGGTCACTGGTTTGCAGCATCATGATCAAGTGTGAGCCCAGCGTGATCAAAAGCGTCACAGGTAAAAGCACTTTGAGGCCAAAAGTCATGGCAATCATCGAGACCGTTTTGGCGCTGCGGGCATCTTGTTTACCCCAATATTGTGCCACTAGGGTACCGTTTGCCGAAGCGAGCCCGGCCATGATCATGATCGCAACAAAGTGCCATTTTGAGGCAATTCCCACAGCAGCGGTTGCTTCTTTACCAAAGTCGCTTACCATGAGAACGTCCGCCAACGCTAAAATTGCCACCAGTGCGCTTTGTATCGCAACGGGAAAACCGAGCTTGGCAATGGTCTTTAATAGCCCGCCAGGTAAAGGATTGCTCGGCAATTCTTTGATATGTTGTTGGTTCATGTTTGCTCCTTTGTTTGGAGCGGAACTATAAAGGGGAACGCTTAAGGTGAACATGTTTGAAAATTCGGAAAACCTGTGCAAATCCGTCATTGAGCAATTTGTGCCTAAAAACGAATGGGTCGACGAAGTCTACCTTGCACCTGAGTGTAAGGAGCGATTTCTCACCTTAACGGAGATCCCAGAATGGCGCGCTGCGGACATTTTTATGGCGGGCATCGCAAAACTCAAGCAAGGTTATTCGGTTGAGCGCTATGGCGTGGCGGTACATACTTTGCTGTTTACAATGGCTGGCGCTGGCGTACTGATCACCAAAGACAAGGTGAGTGCGATTCCACCGTACTCATTAACCATTCTTCCTGCGCATACCCCGTTTCGTTTTGAACTCGATCCAAACAGCAAATTTTGGGAAATGATCTGGCTGTTACCACAGCCAAGTGAAAAATGGCAGCACATTGCCCAAATGGGGCAATGTGTAGTGAATTTTCGCGAAACAGAACAGGTGTGGTCGCTGATGTGCTTGCTCTATGCTGAAATCGGCGGAAGAGGCAGCTTTCGCCGCATGTTGATCAGTGAAGTGGTGCGTCTGCTTTCCACGGTAGAGCCTGGGGTTTCCGGCTCACTTTCGCGTGTTCAGGCGTTGTTTAACGAAGTGGAAAGTCAGTTACATCTGCCTTGGAGTGTGGCAGAAATGGCCGCGCATTGTTATATCAGTGAAGAGCAGTTTAACCGCCTGACGAAACAGCTATTTGGTGTTACGCCACGCAGCAAACTGATCCAACTGCGCATGGACAAAGCGGCGGATTTGCTACGTTACAAAGAGTGGACCATCAGCATGATCTCGCACCGACTCGGCTACCGTGACCCATACAATTTTACCCACCGATTTAAAAAATATTTTGGTGTTTCGCCGACCCGCTATCGCAAAAACTTGGCAGACCATTAGGCCCCGCAGCCGGGGCATAATGCTAAGGGAGCGCAACACTTTTGCGCGTTTTTATCGCCGCGAGCAGCATGTAGATTGTGGTTGGCACCAACATGGCAAACAGATAACCCAGCAAACCATGGGGGTTGTGCATAAACTCGCCTGCTAAAACGGGGCCAATCACCGAGCCTACGCTGTAGCTAAAGAGCATGACCTGAGTGGCTGAGACGATAAACTTACTGTCGAGCTGTTCACAACCCAATGTAATGGCGATCGGATAGAGAGCAAAGACGGCCATACCCAGCAAAAATAGCGCCATCGCTAACACAGGTAAGGAGTCGGAGACAAACGTCATGCCGATGGCGAAAACACCCGCCAAACAGTAAAACGCCATCAGTAAAGATTTGCCTGTCCATTTACCCAGCGCCGTCACGGTAGGCTGAACGACCATGCCGCCTAAAATTACCAGCGCCATCAAACTGCCGATACTGCTTTGTTCGACATTGCGGTTGGCTAGCTCAAGCGGCATCAAGCCATAGATCGCGCCAAGCGTTAGCCCAGAGACAATGCAACCGATAATCGCCGCGTGACTAAGGCGAGCGATCTGCTTAAGTGACAGGCTCTCTGCCGAATGGCTATCTGGTTGCGATGTACGAAAGCAAACCAGCGCCATGACCGCAATCATTAACGTGGCGCAAATCAAGATAAAAGGCGTAGAGCCCGAAATACCAAAAGTGCTGATCCCGATTTGACCAAACGCAGTGCCGCCGTAGAGCGAAATCATGTAAAAGCTAAGCCGCTTGGCTCGAGAGTGCTCGTCACCATCTAATAGCCAAGACTCAACCACCACAAACACGCCTGCGACTGCAATGCCAGCGACAAAACGTGCACCCAGCCAGATGTGGCTATTGGGCAGCAAAGGTAACGTCACGATACTTGCGATAAAAACCAGCAAGCACAAAATAAAGGCGTTTTTGTGACCGATGCGTTGCACCACAGGTTCAAAAAACATTGAGCCCAATAACAAACCGGCATAAAACGCACTGGCTAACCAACTCGCCAAAGATACTGGTAACTGGTATTGCTCCGTCACCAACGGGATCAGGCTCATCAGGTAGCCGGATGCAACCGAGTAAAGCGTCAGCGCTAAAATAGGGACGAAAATAGATGAAGGCAGTGTCGTTTCGCGGGTGTCGGCCAAAGTCAGATTCTCCAGATAAGAAGAGAGGTTCATAGCTTGTTGGCGCGACTATGCGGCGAAAACTTATGTGAGTAAAATCACAAATATTTGTCGATACGACATGAAAATATGATTCTCGAGCATATGGTCGAAAATCGGCGATTAGGTGCTTTTTAATAGAATAAATCCGGGTCAAGATTACCCGGATTAGTCAATTATTTTTTGATGGCTTGATTTAGCCATTGATCAAACTGGCTTTTGGGTAAGGCGCCATTGAGCATATCAACCCGTTGTCCTTTCTTAAATACCATGATGGTTGGAATGCTGCGGATTTGAAACTGAGCGGCGAGCGCCTGTTGGGCTTCTGTATCGATTTTCACAAAGCGTACCTGATGTTTGCGCTCATGCGCCACGTCGGCAAAGATAGGCGCAAAGCCAACGCAAGGGTTACACCAAGGTGCCCAAAAGTCGACCACCACAGGAAGGTCACTGTTTAGAATTGCGTTAAAGTTGTCCGCGGTTCCTTCAATCGGTGCGCCATCAAGCAGCGCCGTTTTGCATTTACCGCAGCTAGGTTGTTCAGAAACACGCTCCACGGGTAAACGGTTTAGGCCGCCGCAAGCCGGGCAGCGTGAATGGAAGGTCGACATGTTTTTCATTCCTTCTTAGTGATTTTCATACAACAGACGATAAAAGAGTCATTGCGACATCAAGCTCGTCGACGAGGTTTTAAACTGGACTTACCAGACAACCTCAGAAAGCGTATACTTGCTTAATCTACTTAATTTAAAAACAACAATAAATAGGTCTAAGATGACAAATTATTACGCCGAAATTACGGGTTGGGGAAAATGCCTGCCTCCCGCTACCTTGTCAAATGATGATCTGAGTACGTTTCTTGAAACGTCGGACGAATGGATTCGCACCCGCACCGGGATTGCCAATCGTCGTATCAGCCATGTAAATACCTCGGAATTGGCCACCGTTGCGGCTCGCCATGCGCTTGCGCGTGCTGGGCTTGACGCTGCGGATATTGATCTGATTATTGTTGCTACCTGTTCACCAGATTCGCTTATTCCCAATATTGCTTCGTTGGTTCAAAGAAATTTGGGTATCGAAGCGGCGGCAGCGTTTGACTTGAATGCCGCTTGTACGGGCTTTGTTTACGGGCTAGAAACGGGCACACGCTTAATTCAATCTGGCGCTTATCGCCACGCACTTATCATTGGAGCAGAGCGTCTCTCTTTCTATATCGATTGGGCGATGCGCGATACCGCTGTGCTGTTTGGTGACGGTGCGGGCGCGGTGGTTTTATCAAGAACGGAGCACGCGGTTGGTCTGCAAAGTGCGAAAATCGGCTGTGATGCCAATGGCCGCGACATTCTCTCTGTGCCGAAATTTGGCACTTCCATGGATCGTTTCGCCGCAGATAACGGCTTTTGGGCGTTCAACTTCGTTGGTAAAGAGATCTTCAAACGTGCTGTGAAGGGCATGAGCAGCGCCGCTGCACACGTACTAGCCACGGCTGAAATGAGTAAAGACGATATTGACGTGGTGATTCCGCACCAAGCGAATATCCGTATTATCCAGACTTTGTGCGATCTCGCGGGGATTGAGCAGAAAAAGGCGTTCATTAATATTGATAAATATGGCAACACCTCGGCGGCCACGGTGCCGATCGCGCTGTGTGAGGCGGTAGAGCAGGGCCATATTAAAGCGGGTGACAATATTTTGCTCGCTGCTTTTGGCGCAGGCCTAACCTGGGGCGCAGGGCTGATCAAATGGGGTGAGCGTGTTGAACCTATCGCTCAAAGTGATGCTGCACTTCCACCATGTGATCAAAGCGCTCTTGAGCTGTTAAAAAATGCGATTGAGCTTTGCCACAGCCGAGAATCACGAAGCTAAAACTATGATTGAAAAACAGTGATTAAAAAAACGAGGGAGCCTTAGGCTCCCTCGTTTTTGTTGGCGTTGTAGCGCGAATTTAGTTTTTACTGCTGAGCAAATAAGTAAGTACGGTAGCCACCAATCAGGTTGCGGGCTTTAAAACCGTTGTTGACCAGTTGACGATACGCGACGTTACCCCGCAGACCGACCTGACAATAGATGATGATCTCTTTGTCTTTTGGCAGCTCGTGCATACGCTGACGCAGTTGGTCAACGGGAATGTTTACGTCGCCAGGCAAGTGATTGCCGTTGTCACGTTCGCCAGGATTGCGCACATCCAGTAGGAGTTGCTGATCATTTAGCTCAGCTAACTGGTCGAAATGAATCGGTGTCGAATCCCCTTTCATGATATTTGCCGCAACAAACGCTGCTTGGTTAATCACGTCTTTGGCACTGCCGAATGGAGGAGCGTAGGTCAGCTCTAAGTGTTGGAGATCGAGCACTGTCATGCCCGCACGCTGAGCGACGGCCATCACGTCAATCCGTTTATCTACGCCATCTTTACCAACGGCTTGCGCGCCAAAAATTTTGCCTGTTTGTGGGTCAAATAGCAGCTTAAATGAGACTATCTCTGCACTGGGATAGTAGCTCGCATGGCTAGCGGTGTGCACGTACACTTTTTCATAAGTGACACCGTCGCGTTTTAGCTGTTTCTCATTTTTGCCTGTTGACGCTACGGCTAAATCAAAGACCTTACAAATCGCGGTCCCTTGAGTGCCTTGATAACGCTCGCTGCGACCAAGCATGTTGTCCGCTGCCATACGGCCTTGACGGTTGGCTGGGCCAGCTAGGGGAACCAAGGTTTGTTTGCCTGTGACAAAATCTTGCTCTTCAACCGCGTCGCCGACTGCATAGATAAACGGATCACTGGTTTGCATAAACTCGTTGGTGCGAATACCACCAAGCTCACCGATTTCAAGTTCGGCCTCGCGTGCAAGTTTGGTTTCTGGGCGCACCCCAATCGCCATAATCAACACATCGGTACGCAAAGTTTCGCCGTTATTGAGTGAAAGCGTCAGCTCACCTTGCATATGGCGATGCGCTTCGTTTTCACCAGACTCGACACTGACAATGTGTTCTGTCGGGTGATACTCAACCGCTTCTAGCGCCACGCCCAAGCGTAAGTCGATGCCCTTTTGTCGGATTTCAGCATGGACGAAACCTGCCATCTCTTTGTCAACTGGCGTCATCACTTGATCGGCCATCTCAATCAATGTGGTTTTTATTCCCAGTTGATGAAACGCTTCCATCATCTCCAGACCGATGAATCCGCCGCCAATTACGGTAGCGTGCTCAGGTTTGTTCATCTGAATGGTTTTGATGATGCGATCCATATCTGGAACATTACGCAGTGAGTGGGTCAGCGGGTTGTCTATGCCCGGGATAGGCGGAACGACAGGACCAGCCCCGGGACTGAGTAAGAGAAAGTCGTAGCTTTCTTGATACTCAGAGCCGTCAAGTAAATTTTTCACGCTGATGGCTTTTTCTTCGCGATTGATGGAAAGAACTTCATTCATCACTCGCACATCGACATTAAAGCGGGCTAAAAAGCTCTCTGGCGTTTGCAACAGTAATTTACTGCGATCAGTGATGTCACCACCAATGTGGTAAGGTAAACCACAGTTGGCAAATGAGACAAATTCGCCGCGCTCAAACATGATGATTTGCGCGTCTTCACTGAGACGGCGTGCACGCGCTGCTGCTGAGGCGCCACCTGCGACACCACCAATGATCACGATTTTTGTCATGTAATTAAAACCTCATTATTTTGACGGCACACAATAGCTGTGCGTTTGCATAGCTATTGCGGCCACATCGTCATTTAAAGCCAAGTTTTTTGAGAAATAGGGCAGCCGGACAAAATCCAGTGAATGCACTTTGGATTAAGTTGACGCCGACAAATACGGTTAACCATACAAAATTAGTATGCACATAGGTTGTGAGCAAGAGCGACAATAAAACCATGCTGCCTGCAATGATACGAACTCCGTTATCTACCGTCATGATGTCACCTCCACGTGATTGATGGTGTTACTCTAATCTCTAATATTAGATATGTCTAATAAAAATTAATCTAATTTCTAAATATCTAAATTAGAATTGACTAAATATGGTAATTCAGTAAACTCTAAATCATGTACTTAGGAGGTGGCTATGCGTCGTGAAGACTCAATTAATCTAGAGCAAATGCGCGGTAGTGCACATGAGGTTTCTGAACTGCTGAAGGTGATGGCTCATCCTGAACGCTTAATGGTGTTGTGCCAGTTGACGAGTGGTGAAGTTGGCGTAGGTCAATTACAGCAGAGCTCAACATTGAGTCAGTCTGCTTTCTCACAGCATCTCACTTTGCTGAGAAAACACGGTTTAGTTAAAGCAAGAAAAGAGTCGCAACAGGTTTTCTATTCTTTGTCCGATGTGCGTGTAGCACAGCTAATTAGCAATTTACAGAACATTTTTTGTCCATAGTTGAGAGGGTTATATGGCGTTTGTAGTACCTTGGGAATCGTTAGCAGGAGGCGTTTTACTTGGGCTATCAGCATTAATCATGCTAGTGCTTAATGGGAAAATTGCTGGCATCAGCGGGATTTTAACCGGGTTATTAACCCCCAAATCACGTGATTTTGCTTGGCGCTTAATGTTTGTTATCGGCATGATCGCCGGAGGTGTCGCGGCGGTGACTTTCGGCATGGCACATATTCCAGCCGCTTCGTCTTTAGGCGTTTCTTCACTCATGTTGGCATTGGCGGGGTTAGTTGTGGGAGTCGGCACGCGATTAGGTAACGGGTGTACTAGCGGACACGGTATCTGTGGCATTGGCCGTTTATCAACGCGTTCGATGGTGGCGACAGGCGTTTTTATGTTAGCCGCTGCGGTGACGGTGTTTATCAGACTTCATTTGATCTAATTTCCTAAGGCGTAACTCAATGAATAACTTTCTATTTCGATTTACTTCGTTAGTCGCAGGCGTTCTTTTTGGTTTGGGGATGGCTATTTCTGGGATGATTGATCCCGCTAAAGTGATTGGCTTTCTTGATGTGGCTGGGCAATGGGACCCCAGTTTAATGTTTGTGATGGGCGGTGCTCTCGCGGTGTTTATGCCCGGCTACTTTTTTATCGTTCGTCAGCAGAACAAGCCAGTCAACGCGCCAAGCTTTTGCTTATCGACACAAAAGAGAGTGGACGCAAGGCTGATTTCTGGTGCGACACTGTTTGGTGTTGGTTGGGGATTGGCGGGCATTTGCCCCGGACCTGCCGTAGCGAGTCTTGGATTGGGCAATCCTCAAATCTGGATCTTTTTTGCTGCAATGATGGTCGGCTTAGGCACAACTAACTTGCTGATCTGTATTAGAAATGAGCGTCAAGTCAAAACAGAGCTGGCCTAGCTCGGCTAGAGTAACAGAAACAATCAGGGAGATTTGATTATGCAATGGTTGAAAAAGTCTGCGTTGGCAGCCGCACTTTTGCTCACAACGAACAGCTCGGCAATGGCGGATGTCTATACCGCGCAGCTCACTAAAGTCGATCAGGCCATCGTGTTGGATGGTGTGGTTCAGCCTGTCAATCAAGGTACTGTCGCCGCGCAAACGTCAGGTACCGTGGTCGCCCTCAATGTGGATGTGAATGATTACGTTAAGCAAGGTAGTGTGCTATTGGAAATTAGTGCAGTACAACAATCGGCCGCGCTAGATGCAGCCAAGGCGCAATTGGCAAGCGCAGTTGCACAAAATAAAGAAGCGCAGGCACAAGTAAAGCGTTTTCGCCAATTGATGCCGAAAGGGGCGATTTCCCAAGATCAGATGGATGCAGCAGAAACGCGTGCTCGCAGCGCTGCTGCCGCAGTCAAATCGGTGGAGGCATCGGTAGCACAGGCAAAAGAGTCTCTCGGTTACACCAGCGTGACGGCACCTTATGATGGTGTGGTGACTAAGCGTTATGTCGAACTGGGGGAAACCGTGGCCCCGGGCACACCACTGTTGAGCGGTTTCTCGATGGACGAGCTCAGAGTGGAAAGTGAGATCCCGCAGCACTATTACTCGCTGGTAAACAATGAAGCGCAGTTTACGATTGACAATGGCGGTGGCGAGAAAGTCACTCCAACCACCTACAATCTTTTCCGTTATGCAGAACCTAGCTCACACAGCCATACTATTCGCCTTAACTTACCGGAAAAGCAACTTGGTTTTACCCCAGGTGCTTGGGTGAAAACGCGTTTTGTCTATGGGCAGAGAGAACTCCTGCTGGTCCCCAAAACGGCCGTCATGCGTCGCGCTGAACTGAGCGTCGTCTACCGACTCACTAAAGACGATGAGGCAATCCTTAATCCGGTACGCCTAGGGCAAGAGTTTGAGGACAGCTATGAAGTGTTGTCTGGACTTGAAATTGGCGATCGTGTGGTAAGCAATTTGCTCAAAGTGAAAGGTGAATAATATGACTCAACGACTCGGTATTTCGGGTCGCATTGCTGCGGCCTTTCAAAACTCAGCAATGACCCCATTGCTGGCCTTAGTTGGCTTGTTGATGGGAATCTTCGCTGTTGTGGTTACCCCAAAAGAAGAGGAGCCCCAGATTGATGTCACTTTTGCCGATGTCTATATCCCGTTTCCCGGTGCGTCTCCGCAGGAAGTCGCCAGCTTAGTGACCACACCAGCAGAACAGGTTATCTCCGAGATTCAAGGTATCGACAAAATTTACTCTTTCTCTCAGCCAGACGGTGCGATGATCGTGGCGATCTTTGAGGTTGGCGTAACGCGAAGCGATGCCGTGGTACGGATTTACAACAAACTCTATTCCAACAAAGACTGGATGCCGCAAGGCGTTGGAGTCGGAGAGCCCATCATCAAACCACGTGGCATTGAAGATGTCCCCATCGTCACTATTACCTTATCAGATAAAGATGGTCACTATTCCGGGCAGCAGCTAACTCAAATTGCGCACGGGCTAGAAACCGAGCTAAAGCGCATTGATGGCACACGTGACATATACACGGTGGGTGCGCATGCCACTATCGTTGATGTTAGGCTCGATCCGGTCAAAATGAATGCTTATGGTGTGACTATCAGCCAACTCAATCAAGCGCTTCCTTCTGCCAATCAGCGTTCCACCACACTTAGCCTGACCCATGACAATCAGCAGTTGCCACTCCAGATTGGCGAGTTCTTAACCCAAGTTGATCAAGTCAAGCAGCTCGTGGTTGGTGTACAAAATGGCTCGCCCGTCTACTTTGAAGACATCGCAGAGATCGCTCTGGGTGTCGATACCCCCAAACACAACGTTTGGACCAGTGATAAGCATACCCTGTCGCCTGCCGTGACTTTGGCGATTGCCAAAAAGAGTGGGGAGAATGCGGTGAACGTCGCCAAAGCGGTGGAGGCTCGCATTGATGTGCTGAAAAATCAGCTCATTCCCGCCGATATTGATGTGGCTATCACCCGTGACTATGGCAAAACCGCCGCAGATAAAAGCAATACCTTAATCGGTAAACTGGCGTTTGCCACCACGGCCGTCGTGTTACTGGTGCTGCTGACCATGGGCTGGCGAGAATCTTTGGTCGTTGGTATCGCCATCATTGTGACATTGATGATCACCTTGTTTGCCTCTTGGGCATGGGGTTTTACCTTAAACCGCGTCTCTCTGTTTGCGCTGATCTTCTCGATTGGTATCCTTGTGGATGATGCCATTGTCGTAGTGGAGAACATTCACCGTCACATGTCGATGGGCAAAAAGAAACTGTCGGAGTTGATCCCGGTTGCCGTTGATGAAGTCGGGGGGCCGACCATTCTAGCCACCTTGACAGTAATAGCGGCGCTGCTGCCGATGGCGTTCGTCTCTGGCTTAATGGGGCCGTACATGAGCCCAATTCCGATCAACGCCTCAATGGGGATGCTGATCTCCCTTGCGGTTGCTTTCGTGCTTTCCCCTTGGTTGGCGGGGAAAATGCTTAAAGCGGGTAAACATGAAAATGAGCATCAAGCGGATTCGATTTTCCACAAACTCATGGCTCCTTTTATTACGGCCGAGCAACAAGCGAGAAATCGACTTTTCCTCTTGCTGGGTGTTTTAGGGTTGATCGCAGGATCGGTGGCCTTGCCAGCCATGCAAGCTGTAGTATTGAAAATGCTGCCTTTTGATAATAAATCTGAGTTTCAGGTGGTATTGGATATGCCTGAAGGCGCCGCTCTTGAACGCACGCAACGCGTACTGTTTGAGTTAGGACAAGAGCTTGCCAAAGTGCCGGAAGTAGAGAACTACCAGATTTATGTCGGCAATGCCGCGCCCATCAACTTTAACGGCCTAGTGCGCCACTATTTCCTGCGTAGCCAAGCTAACCAAGGCGATATTCAAGTCAATCTGTTGGATCGCCGTGAACGGGATCGCGATAGCCACGAGATAGCCAGTGCCGTTCGCCCAGTGCTTAACCAAATCGCCAGCCAGTTTGGCGGGAAAGTGAAAGTCGTTGAAGTGCCGCCAGGGCCGCCAGTGTGGTCCCCAATTCTGGCAGAAGTGTACGCACCAACACCCGATCTGCGAGCTCAAGCCGCTCGCCAAGTGCGAGACATTTTTAGAAACAGCGAAGATATTGTCGACGTGGACATGTATCTGCCTGAAATCCATCAGAAATGGCAAGTGAAGATCGATCGCAGCAAGGCCGCTCGTTTGATGGTGCCGTACAGTGAGATTGTCGATGCGTTGGCGACGACGGTTGGTGGTAAACCGATCACGTATCTACATACAGAACACAGTAAGTATCCTGTGCCTGTCATGATTCAAGCGCAGGAAGGGGCAAAAGTACGTCTTGAGCAGCTGTTGAACCTCAAAGTAAGCAGTCAAAATGGCAACCACTACCCGCTAACGGAGTTGGTTTCGATCACGCAAAGTCAGATGGAAGACTACATCGTGCATAAAAACCTTGTTCCTATGGTGATGGTCGTGGCTGATATGACGGGAGAGATCGACAGCCCGCTTTACGGCATGTTTAATCTCTCTGGCGAGCTCGACCAAGCGATGACGCTCGATCAGTACTACATCCACCAGCCAGATGGGCTGCAAGGCATTTCAATCATGTGGGATGGTGAATGGACCATTACTTATGAAACGTTCCGTGATATGGGAATTGCCTATGCAGTTGGAATGGTGTTGATCTACTTGTTGGTAGTCGCGCAGTTCAAATCCTATTTGGTGCCGCTGATCATCATGGCACCGATCCCGTTGACGATTATCGGTGTAATGCCCGGTCATGCGTTGCTGGGTGCGCAGTTTACTGCGACATCGATGATCGGCATGATCGCCCTTGCCGGGATTATTGTGCGTAACTCCATTTTGTTGGTGGATTTTATTAACCAGCAAGTTGAACAAGGCGTTGAGTTTGCCGAAGCGGTGATTCAGTCTGCCGCCGTGCGGGCAAAACCGATAATGTTGACCGCGCTGGCCGCCATGATTGGGGCCGTATTTATCCTTGATGACCCGATTTTCAACGGTTTAGCGATAAGCCTGATCTTCGGCATCTTCGTTTCAACCATACTGACCTTGATTGTTATTCCAGTGCTTTATTTCACCTTTATGCGCAAACGCTTCAGCCATTAATTGGCGATGTCGACCTAGCGAGGCCCAACAGGGCCTCGTCTATTTTGGCTGGTTAAGAGTGAGAGTGCTGCTCAACGGGCAATGGTCGCTCAGTTGGAAACGCAGTACATCAAGGCTGTCAAAGCGCGTCTGTTTGGCTTCAGACGCCGATAGTGAATGGCTGACGAGTATGTGATCGATTAAAGAGCGAAAACGGTGAGTTTTGCTCGGCTGCTTTTTCGAGCGCACCTGACATAACGCTTCACTGTGCTGAGACGCCAAGCGAAATTGCCCAGATTGAGCCAAAATTTCATAAAGCCAATCACCTGCATAGGCGAGGTTGTGATTGAAGTCACCTAAAATCACATAGTTCTGTTTTTGCACTTCTCTCTCTTTTATCCACTTTGCCAATTGTTTGCCTTGTCGTTTGAGTGTTTGGCAAGAATCCGTTGCTTTAAATGCACCACTGCAACCCGCTTTCAGATGCACGTTTAACAAGTGAATATCCGCATAAGGCGCCTGCTTAACGATGACATAAGAGGCGAAGCGCAGTTTGCTGTTGGCCTGAGTATCTAAAGCAATGTCTTGTGGATCTTCAAAGGGAATACCCTTTTTGATCGCGAAGCCCGTATATTGGTTGATGTCATCAAATTGATGGCGGCGAAAGGGAGGGCTAGCGCGATCAGAGAGCCGCACATGGTAATTGGTACCGACGATTTGTTGTATCGCTTTGATGTCGTTGACCTCTTGGAAAGCGAGAATATCGGCTTGGGTTTGCTGAAAATAGAATGCCATTTTTGCCACATCCTCTGTTTGGCGTTGGCTTTCAACTATCTGCTTGCTTGGCACGCTGCTAAGCCACTCCATATTCCAGGTGGTAATATGCACTGTACCTGCGGCCTTGGCTAAAGCAGACCATAGCAATCCTAAACAAATAAAAAAAAGCACACTGAGTCGTTTTGTCATCACCTATTATTCCCAAGTCATTCGGCAACCCTTTATCCTACAAGAGCTCAAAAAATTTCAAGCAGAAAAGAGCACATTTTTGCAATTTTCACGCTTTTCTTCCTAACTGAGATCGCTGCCAACAAGATCGATTTGATCTTAATCCATACCCCATTTTTGTTGATCAAAATCAATACCGAGGGCGACGGCTTTTCGTTAAATACGCCACAATATATAGTGCCAGTCGGATAAAAAATAACCCTATATAGTGTGATAACTCTGTGAGTATGCTAAGGGTAAGGAGAAGAAAGTGAAACCAATCGTAATCAAGCGTGATGGCTCTAGGGCTCCATTTAGCCGCGATCGTATTCAAGCTGCGGTAGAAGCGGCTGCCGAGCATGTGGATAAAGAAATCGCCATTTATGCCCTTAACGTTGCCTTAGCTGTTGAATTGCAGCTAAAAGATCACGATGAAGTTCACATTCACGAAATCCAGACCTTAGTTGAAAATGAACTGATGCAAGGCCCTTACAAATCGCTTGCCAGAGCTTACATTGAATACCGTCATGACCGTGATATTGCACGCGAAAAACAGAGTACTTTGACTCGCGAGATCGAAGGGTTGATTGAAGAGAGCAATGTTGATCTTATCAATGAAAACGCCAACAAAGACGGTAAAGTCATTCCAACTCAGCGTGATTTGCTCGCAGGTATTGTCGCCAAGCACTATGCCAAAACGCATATTTTGCCAAGAGATGTCGTGCAGGCACACGAAGAGGGCGATATTCACTACCACGATTTAGACTATGCGCCTTTTTTCCCTATGTTTAACTGCATGTTGATCGATCTGAAGGGAATGCTGACACACGGCTTTAAAATGGGGAACGCAGAAATCGACACGCCAAAGTCGATTTCCACCGCGACCGCCGTTACCGCGCAAATCATTGCTCAGGTTGCCAGCCATATTTACGGCGGAACGACAATTAACCGCATTGATGAAGTGCTTGAGCCCTATGTGATGGCGAGCTATGAGAAACACCTCGACATCGCGCGTGAATGGAATATCTATGACCCAGAAGGCTTTGCACGTGCTCGTACCGAGAAAGAGTGCTACGACGCATTTCAATCCTTGGAATATGAAGTGAACACCCTACACACCGCCAATGGGCAAACGCCGTTCGTCACTTTTGGTTTTGGTCTTGGCACCAGTTGGGCATCGAAACTTATCCAGCGCTCAATTTTGAAAAACCGCATTGCGGGTCTGGGGAAAAATCGCAAAACTGCCGTTTTTCCTAAGTTGGTCTTCGCTATCAAAGATGGTCTCAACCATAAACCTGTGGACCCAAACTACGACATCAAACAACTGGCACTGGAATGTGCTTCTAAGCGCATGTACCCAGACATCCTTAACTACGACAAAGTGGTTGAAGTGACTGGTTCTTTCAAAACACCAATGGGATGTCGCAGCTTTTTAAGCACTTACGAAGAAAATGGCGAACTGATCCATGAAGGGCGTAACAATCTCGGTGTGGTGAGCCTCAACTTGCCGCGCATTGCCCTAAAAGCCGCTGGTGATGAACAGCGTTTTTATCAATTGCTGGATGAGAAACTGAAGCTAGCCCGTCGCGCCTTAGAAACACGCATTAGCCGTTTAGAGAATGTTAAAGCGCGCGTTGCACCGATTCTTTACATGGAAGGAGCGTGTGGTGTGCGTTTGAAGGCAGACCAAGCGATCGCCGACATATTCAAACATGGTCGAGCGTCCATTTCTCTTGGTTACATCGGTATCCATGAAACCATTAACGCGTTGTATCGCGATGGTACGCATGTTTACGATGATGCAAGTCTGCGCGAGAAGGCGCTAGAGATTGTCAAACGCATGAAAGCGGCCGTAGATGTGTGGACAGAGGAGACTGGTTACGGATTTAGCCTCTATGGCACGCCAAGTGAAAACCTGTGCAGCCGTTTCTGCCGAATTGACACCAAAGAGTTTGGCGTGATTGCGGGCGTGACCGACAAAGGCTACTACACCAATAGTTTTCATTTGGATGTAGAGAAAAAGGTCAATCCTTACGATAAGATCGATTTCGAAATGCCGTATCCGGAAATTTCCAGTGGTGGGTTTATCTGCTATGGCGAATTTCCAAACATGCAAAACAACATCGAAGCGCTGGAAAACGTGTGGGATTACAGCTACACCCGAGTACCTTACTACGGCACCAATACGCCCATCGACGAATGCTACGAGTGTGGCTACAACGGAGAATTTGACTGTACCAGCAAAGGGTTCACCTGCCCGAAATGTGGTAACCATGATTCCTCAAAAGTGTCAGTGACTCGCCGGGTGTGTGGTTATTTAGGCAGCCCAGATGCACGGCCGTTCAACTTCGGCAAGCAGGAAGAAGTGATTCGTCGAGTGAAACATCTCTAAGTTGTAAGAAAGGCTAAGGAGTCAACTTGACGTGAGTTGGCTCTGCCCTTTGAGAAGGTAAGTGATGAACTATCACCAATACTACCCAGTGGATGTCGTGAATGGACCGGGAACTCGCTGCACACTGTTTGTTTCGGGCTGTGTCCATCAGTGCCGAGGTTGCTACAATCAATCCACGCAGCGTTTAGATTCTGGAACGCCTTTTACCCAAGAGGCGGAGGACAGAATCATCGCCGATCTCAATGATACGCGGATACCTCGACGCGGGTTATCGCTATCGGGTGGCGATCCGCTTCATCCTGCCAACGTGGCGGATGTGCTACATTTGGTTAAACGCGTTCGAGAGGAGTGTCAAGGCAAAGATATCTGGCTGTGGACAGGTTACTGCCTAGATGAACTCAATACCGCGCAACGCGAAGTCATTGGCTACATCGATACCCTAATTGACGGTAAGTTTGAGCAAGACAAGGCAGACCCCAGCTTGAAATGGCGAGGCAGTGCGAATCAAATCATTCATACCTTTACTCTGTGAAACAACGGTTGTACTAGCATAAAACTCTATCTGCGCTTTCTATGTTAATGAAATGTTGCTTGTTTTGGTTTTTTTCACTGAATTGATTGGCAAGGTAAAAATTTGCTTCGTCTTCACAATCCTTTGATGTTAAGTTTTATCTTCCTATCTGGATGACTTCCATCACTTGAATTTCAAAGGGTTGTGACTTTCATGTTTTCTCAATTACCAACACCAGCTTTAGATCCAATTCTTTCATTAACCGTCGCTTTTCGTAACGATCCTCGTCGCGAAAAAGTAGACCTTGGAATTGGTGTTTACAAAAATAGCCAAGGCGAAACGCCTATCATGCGTGCAGTCTCTCAGGCGCAGCATATCGTCGCTGATACACAAAAAACCAAATCTTATGTAGGCCTCGCTGGCTGTGAAGAGTTCAACCAATCGATGGTGGACCTATTGCTAAAAGGCACATCGGTACTGGATCGCGTGGCCGCAATTCAGACTCCGGGTGCAAGTGGCGCGTTACGCATGTTGGGCGATTTGATGAAAGTGGCTCAGCCAGATACCACGGTTTGGATTTCTAACCCAAGTTATGTCAACCACAAGCCTGTGATGGAAGCGGCGGGTCTAAAGGTTAAGTATTACCGCTACTTTAGTCCACTGACTAAGCAGGTCGATACCGAACTCATGCTGCAAGATTTGGCCGGGGCTGGTGTGAATGATGTCGTGCTGCTGCACGGTTGTTGTCACAACCCGACAGGTGCCGATATTGACTTTTCCGCTTGGCAAGCGATTACCGAACTGGCCGTGAAAAATGGTTTTACGCCGTTTGTCGATATCGCTTATCAAGGTTTTGGGGATGGTCTGGAAGAAGATGCGAAAGGTCTACAATACATGGCCAATCAAGTCGAAGAGATGCTTATCACCACCTCATGTTCGAAAAACTTTGGTTTATACCGTGAGCGTACTGGCGCTGCGATAGTGATTGGTCAAAGTGCACTGGCCGCACAAAATGCCAAGGGCAAACTCATGACTCTGGCTCGCGCCACGTACACCATGCCGCCGGATCACGGCGCCGCTCTGGTAAAAACTGTGCTACAAGATCAAGCATTAACCACATTGTGGAAGCAAGAACTGAGTGAAATGCAGCAACGTTTGTTAAACCTTCGTCAAACCTTGTGTAATGAATTGAGAAATCAGCACAATACGTCACAATTCGACTTCATTGAAAGCCACAAGGGGATGTTTACTGTGCTAGGCTTTTCACCAGAGCAAATGGGAACGTTGCGTGAAGAATACGGAATTTATGGTGTGGGAGATGGGCGAATCAATATCGCTGGCCTGACAGAAAAAGACATTCCTTACGTAGCTGATGCGATAGTTAAGGTCTCACAACGTTAAATCAGGTGATTGGATGAAGAATTGTAAACTTATTTTACCCTTACTACTTTGCGGCGGTCTGAGCGCGTGTGTTACAGCCCCTGAAGAGAATCAGGTCGAAAATAAGCCAGAAGTCAACAAAGAACAAACCGTCGAACAGGCAACGAAACAGCCTGAACCTATCGAAACGGAACAACCCGTTATTGAGTTAAAGGCGAAAAAAACCTCAGATGGTAAGCTGATTCTCGGTGAAAAAGAGTGGGTTTATGTGCCTGGGTTAGAAGAAGCATTTCGTTCACGTGTTGATACTGGAGCAACCACTTCATCCATTAGCGCCGTTGATATCGTCGATTTTGAGCGTGACGGCAAAGATTGGGTCAAGTTCAAAATCGAACATGACGGTATTCATAGTAAAGAGATTGCTCTGCCTGTGGAGCGCTGGGTTAAAATTCGTCAATCTAGTGCAGAAGGAACGCAGCTCCGTCCGGTCGTTTTAGCTTGGATCCAAATCGGCGATCTCAAAGAGAAGACCGAGTTTACCTTAACAGACAGAACGCATCTTAGTTACCCAATGCTACTCGGGCGCAGCTTCTTCAAAGATGTGGCCGTTGTTGATGTCTCACGTAAATATGTTCAGGATAAACCGCAAAGCAAATGACAAAAGGGACCAACAGGTCCCTTCGTTTTTTGTTCCAATCAGAAATGGAATCGTACTGACATCAAGATTTGGTGGCCGTAAATGCCGTTGTTACGAATGTCGGCGCCTATCGAAAGCTGCTGTGTTGAGTGGAATCTTGCGCCGATACCTATGATGGAGGCCGTGTCATCATTAGAAATAAGCTGTCCAACGCGGCCATGAACTTCAATGTTCTCCATCAACCAGATACGGCTTCCAATATTAATTTCGGTTTTCCACTCATCACCGATGGTATCGTTGGAATCTGTTTTTACGTTGTGCAGAAGCATTTGACCGTAAATATCGGCAAATTGCCCCATTGGTCCATTAAATCCAATCCCCCCCGCGAGATCCCAGTCACCACTAAATTCGCTGTCAAATCGCGCGACAATGTGTGTGTTTTCAGTGAAGTAGGTATTAAATTCTGCCCCAAACGTTCCAGGGCTCGAACCCATGCGCACCTCAAACATGTTGTAATTAAAGTTGTTTGCACTTGCTGCAACTGGGAGCAAAGTACATACACCTAACATTGCCGTTTTGAGAGCTCTACTTAGCATGTGATCTCCGAAGCCAAAAAATAACGATCCATTATTACAAAAATAGCCTGCAATTAGCAGGCCAAATAAGTATAGGCGATGAAAATCAGTAGCATACCAGCTTTTGGGCGCAAATTTAAATCCGATGGCCGTGTGTCTTAGAGTATAACGATTTGATCCACCTCGATTTCTGGTATTTTGCCACCTTCATACTCGCCAAACAATCTTAGCTGCGTGGTTTCATTGATCGGTGTAGTTAAATGCACCTTGTCATCGAGCTCGACTTGGACCTCCGCACTGCCATCTGAAAAAATAAACGTGTCGTTATTTAACTGCTTGATGAACTTACCTTCCACCACCACATGCTTTTCGCTAAACATACCGGTTTCTTGGAGTAAATCTGCCACCTTACTGATTTCAACTGGGCCGTTGAACTGAATGCCAGTATTGTGCTGGTAATCTTTGGCGACCGCGATGCTGGATACTAAGGTCATAACTGCTGCTGTGGTAAAAAATGCTTTATTCATTTTACGATTCCTCTGTGATTCAAATACGCAGTGGATTAAAACAAACTTCATTTGAACCGCATCTGAGAAAGCTATTCATGTTCGATTCATTTCCCCTTTACGGCAAAAAAGGTAAGATAATCAACCTCTCATCATTTAGTAGCGATAGCATGAAATCGACAATAACGACCCTTATGGTTCAAGGCACTACATCGGATGCGGGAAAGAGCATCCTCGTGGCAGGACTATGCCGCGTCCTTGCACGCAAAGGGGTAAAAGTTAGCCCTTTCAAACCACAAAATATGGCATTAAATAGCGCGGTGACCAAAGAGGGCGGAGAAATTGGTCGAGCGCAGGCGGTTCAAGCGATGGCATGTAACATTGAGCCAAGCGTGCACATGAATCCTGTCTTGATTAAACCCAATAGCGATACCGGGGCACAGATTATTTTGCAGGGTAAAGCCATCACTAACATGGATGCCTACGGATTTCATAACTACAAAAGAGTGGCGATGGACACCGTATTGGACTCTTTTTCGAAGCTAAAAGAAGAATATCAAGCGATTATGATCGAGGGGGCGGGCAGTCCGGCAGAAATCAACCTAAGAGAAAATGACATCGCCAATATGGGCTTTGCTGAGGCGGCGGACGTGCCGGTTATTATTGTTGCTGACATTGACCGAGGTGGCGTGTTTGCTCATCTCTACGGTACTTTGGCTTTGCTTTCTCCGTCTGAACAAGAGCGGGTAAAAGGCTTTGTGATTAACCGATTTAGAGGGGATATTAAGCTATTGGAATCAGGCCTTGACTGGCTGGAAGAAAAAACTGGCAAACCTGTTATCGGCGTTTTGCCCTATTTGCATGGCCTAAACCTTGAAGCAGAAGATGCGATAACCTCGCAGCAGGAGCTTGGCCAGCAAATCAAGTTGAAAGTGGCGGTCCCTGTGTTTACTCGAATCAGCAACCACACTGACTTTGACGTCCTGCGCCTCAACCCTGACATTGATTTGAGATACGTTGGTAAAGGCGAAAGGTTAGATAGGGCTGATTTGATTATTCTGCCCGGCTCAAAGTCAGTTCGCGACGATCTGGTTTATCTGCGTGAGCAAGGCTGGGACAGAGACATTCTACGACATCTGCGTCTAGGCGGAAAAGTATTAGGCATCTGCGGGGGTTATCAGATGCTCGGCGAATCGATTGCCGATCCTATGGGCGTAGAAGGTGAACCGGGGGGCAGTGCTGGCCTAGGATTGCTCAATGTAGATACAATTCTCACTGACGACAAATGTTTGACTAACACCAAAGGACAATTATCTCTTGACGGTAATTCGGTTACAGTGAGCGGCTATGAAATCCATGTTGGACGCACGAACGTCCGTGAAACACAACCCATTGTATTGGAAAACGGGCAAGCTGAGGGCGCTTTGAGCGCTTGTGGCCAAGTGATGGGCAGTTATCTGCACGGTCTATTCGATAGTGAGCCCGCATTAGCCTTGATTTGCCAGTGGGCAAATGGTTCAAAAATCGAAGCGCGTAATTTTACACAGTTAAAAGAAGAGGCGATCAATCGTATTGCCGACGCCATCGAAACTCATCTCGATCTCAGCAAACTGGATCTATAAGAGGATGTAAACGCATGAAAAAGTGGCTTAGTTTGATGGTAGCACTACTGGCTTCGTCGGGCGCTTCCGGCCAAGAAGAGGTCAGGGTGTACGCGGCATCGTCATTAACCAACGCCATTTCCGCCATCATCGAGAGCTATCCTGCGCCAGAAGGGGTTAAAATCACGCCTGTCTATGGAGGTTCTTCATCGTTAGCGCGTCAGCTAGCAAATGGAGCGCCAGGTGATATTTTTATCTCTGCCAACACAAAGTGGATGGACTACTTATCTCAGGAACAACGGATTTCGCGTGACGATGTCACTAATTTGTTGGGGAACCAGTTAGTGGTGATCACCCACAAAGACAATGACGTTACTCTAGATCTCCACTCTGCAGAGCAATGGCAGCAACTCTTGCGCGACGAGAGGCTGGCGATGGGCGATGCTAACTCAGTACCAGCGGGTATGTATGCACGTCAGATGTTCGAAAATTTGCACTTGTGGTCACAAATTGAAAAGCGGGTCGCCCCAAGTAAAAATGTCCGACTGGCACTTGCATTGGTTGAAAGGCGCGAAGCTCTACTGGGCGTGGTGTACCAAACAGATGCTTTGTTATCAGAGAAAATCAAAGTCGTGAACACGCCTGATCCCGCTTTATATGAGCCGATTATTTATCCTGCTGGTCTACTTTCAGATTCCAAACAAGCGAACGCATTTTACCAGTTTCTCTTTGACGATGAGGCGAAAGCCATCTTTAGTCGATTTGGTTTCGTTAGTCTGGAGCAACCGTGACAGATTTAGAATATCAAGCACTGCTGCTCAGTGTGAAAGTCGGATTCTATACGGTGTTGTGGCTTTTGCCTTTTGCCATTTTTTTTGCTTGGCTGTTGGCTAGAAAGCAGTTTTTCGGCAAAACCTTACTAGACAGTGTGATTCATCTTCCGTTGGTGTTGCCTCCGGTTGTTGTTGGCTACATTTTGCTTGTTGTGATGGGAAGGCAGGGCCTTTTGGGCGCGCCGTTACACCAGCTTCTAGGTATCAGCTTTTCTTTCAATTGGAAGGGAGTAGTACTAGCGTGCTGGGTCGTCTCTTTACCTTTGATGGTAAGAGCCATTCGGCTGAGCTTGGAAAACGTGGACATTAAGTTAGAACAAGCGGCGGCCACCTTGGGGGCATCGCCCTTAAAAGTATTTTTTACTATTACGTTACCACTGATGACGCCGGGGTTAATCACCGGAATCACGCTTGCCTTTGCTCGAAGCTTAGGTGAATTTGGTGCCACCATCAGTTTTGTTTCCAATATCCCGGGTGAAACACAAACCCTACCTTTGGCCATGTTTAATTTCATCGAAACGCCAGGAGCGGAGATGCAAGCGGCCAGATTATGTATTCTCTCGATCGTGATTGCTTTACTCTCTCTTTTTATTTCTGAGTGGCTCAATCGCCGTGCTGCGGCGCGTTTGGGAGTCAAAATATGAATGCGTTAACCGTTCGATTTCGTCAACGCCTTGGAGCAAGCGAGTTGGATATCAACCTAACTTTGCCCGCGAGGGGTATCAGTGCCATCTTTGGCCGCTCTGGTGCAGGGAAAACCTCCATAATAAACGCCATCAGTGGCTTAACTAAACCGCAAAGTGGCCGGATAGAACTTAACGGCACATGCCTGTTCGATTCGATGCAAGAGATTGATCTGCCAACGCATAAGCGCAAGATTGGCTACGTATTCCAAGATGCTCGCCTCTTTCCTCATTTTAGCGTCGAGGGCAACTTGCGCTTCGGAATGAAGCAAGACAAACCTGCATTGTTTGCCGAAGTCGTCGCACTACTGGCCTTAGAGCCTTTGCTCAAGCGTTACCCGGCTTCGCTTTCTGGAGGCGAAAAACAGCGGGTGGCAATAGGCAGAGCGCTGCTCTCTGAACCTGCGCTGTTGCTGATGGATGAGCCTCTGGCGTCATTGGATATCCCAAGGAAAAAAGAAGTGATGCCTTTTTTAGAGAGATTGGCTGATCACATTGAAATCCCAATCATTTATGTGACTCACAGTTTGCAAGAAATCCTCAGGCTCGCAAGTCATATCGCGGTGGTCGATCAAGGTAAAATTGTCGCCAGCGGTAAATTGGAAGAAATTTGGTCGTCGCAAACATTAAAACCGTGGTTCTCTTTTGCAGATCAAAGCTCGCTTTTTCTCGCTAAAGTTGCTGAGCAGCATACAAGCTACGCCTTGACACGGGTTCAATTGGCAGAAAACGTCTCAATTTGGATCCAAAAAGTGGATGTTTGTCTAGGTGTGGAGATCCGCCTTCAGATTAGAGCGAGCGATGTTTCACTCACCCTGGTGCGTCCAGAGCAAACTTCCATTCGTAATGTGTTGCCTGCGACAATCACCCGCATCGAAAAGCAACATTCACCGGCTGGTCAAGCAAGTGTCAATGTCGAGCTGCACCTCGAGAATGACTGCCACTTATGGGCAACCATTACGCCTTGGGCTTTGGATGAGTTGCAGTTAAGCGTGGGCACCCAAATCTTTGCGCAAATTAAAGGAGTCAGCGTTACACAGCGTGATATCGCCTTGACGCATTGAAGTAATGTTGGTAATCAACTATCAATGAGTGACAGTGTGACGATTGGTGGCGTTTTTTGAACGATTTCAATCTACTGGCAATACTCGGTAGCTTTCGTCGTACAGCGGGCTGGATGAATTAGATCAACTCATGAAAGGGCAGTTGTCACTGTACGAGTAAAAAGCTGCTCGTTGAGCAGCTTTCAAACGCTTACTTGGCGAATACATCTTTGAAATCGCGCTTTAAGATAGGATCGCGGCGCGCTTTTTTCAGCTGTTTTACCATATCTTTCACGCAGTTGAACAAGACGTGATCAAGAAGTTGTGCACGATAATTGTCTTTTTCTTCTTCAGACATGCCTTCTGGCAGTTTCATGGTTGGAAACTCTTCCATCACGTTGATACCAGCAAAGGCTTGGCTGACAGAAATGAGTGCATGAAACTGCTCAAAATTATCCAATACGTTTTGTGCGCTGGCAGGGATGCTATTCCACGCTTCGCGAACCGTTTCTTCTGACACTTCGTGAATAGACGTCACCATCTCGTACATGGCTTCCGGAACCTGATCAAACTCAATAACCTGACGCAGCTCAGGTGAAATAGTCGATAAGTCGATAGGTTGCTTTTCTGTGTTATTTGCTTCTGACATGACACGTCTCTCGAATTATAAAAAGCGAATAGTAAGTCTAACCCGAAAAAAGTCAACGAATTACGATGCCCTCTGGGTGAAACCAACTGCCTGATATAATATACATTTAATAATAGTATAGAAGCCTTAAGGAAAGGCCATGATTCCAACGTGTTCTTCAATGCGAATCCTGCTCGTAGATGATGTTCAACTTGATCGCATGCAACTTGCGATGCGTCTCAAACAGTTAGGTCATTTGGTAGAATCAGTATCGAGCGGAAAAGAGGCACTTGCCGTGTACGCAAACTTCGAACCCGAGCTCGTGTTACTCGATATCAATATGCCAGAAATGGATGGTTTTGCGGTTTCGCAAGCGATCAGAGAAATTTTTGTCGAATGGGTGCCGATCATTTTCTTAAGTAGCTATGAAGAGCCGGAAATGATTGCCCAAGCGATAGCGGCGAGGGGTGATGATTATCTGATCAAGCCTGTCAACAAACTCGTTCTCAGTTCAAAGTTGATTGCCATGCAACGCATCGCAACCATGCGGCGTGAATTAAAGCAAAAAACGGCCAAACTAGCGGAACTCAATGAACTTCTCCAACAGCAAGCCAATGAAGATGGCTTAACAAAACTCTTCAACCGACGCTATGTCGATCAGCAGTTGGCTGAAATGATTGGTTGGCATGGACGTCACCAAACGTCAGTCAGTCTTATCTTGCTTGATGTAGATCATTTCAAAGCGTTCAATGATAACTACGGGCATATCGAGGGTGACAAATGTTTGCAAGAAATTGCGCGAAACATCGTAAGCGCATCATAAACCCCGCATTCTAATCGTCTAGCCCGAATAATAAGATCAAACCTCCAACCCAAAGGAGATTTGAAATGGCCAAACGACGCACTAACCAAGAATGGCGAACCCTGTTCGAACACTATGAATCCAGCCAGTTATCACAACGATTATTCTGTGAACGTAACGGACTGAGTCTCTCCACTTTTTACGCTAAGCGCCAACAGTTAAAGCACTGCGAAAAACCGAACACGGTTGGCTTTGTTAAAACAGAAGTCGTTGAAAAGACCACAAAGTATCAAGCCACTCACGTTGCCGTTGCCAATATGACCCTGCTCGTCAATGATGTTGAACTGAGCATCCCACAAGGCACGCCAGCGACCTATCTCGCAGAGCTTATCGGTGCGCTGTCATGAAACGTATGCTCAGTGCTCCCGAAATCTATCTCTATCGCGAAAGCGTCGATTTTAGAAAGTCCATCAACGGCCTCGCGGCGATTATCGAAAGTGACACCGACTTACCCTTGGGCAGTGGTGCGCTGTTCCTATTCACCAACAAACAGCGCGATAAAGTCAAAGTGTTGTACTGGGATAAAACAGGCTTCGCTCTTTGGTACAAGCGCCTCGAAAAAGCCAAGTACAAGTGGCCTTCCAAAGAGCAAAATGAGGTGTTTACCCTAACTCAATTCGAGCTTGATAGACTGCTTTCTGGCTTCACGATTATCGGCCATAAACCCATTGAAATAAACGATTTTACAATGACTTAAGCGATAATAAAGTCTTATCCACCAAGCGTTAACGTCATGATTTTAGTATAATCAACGCCATGAAAAAGACGCTAAATATCAACCCAGAAAGCCAAGATGTTGCCGAGCTACAAGCGATGGTGAAAGTGCTGATGTCGGAGAAAAATGAGTGGCAACAAGAGCGTCAATCCCTACTTGAACAGCTCAAGCTTGCCTTCGACCGTCAGTTCGCTAAACGCTCAGAGGCGTTAAAGCCTTACAATGAATCCCAAGGTGACCTCTTCAACGAAGCGGAGTGTGAAGCTGCTAAGGAAGAAGAGGTTGATGTTGTCACAACGACCACCACAATGAAGAAACGCGGCAAACGTCAGCCCCTGCCAAAGAGCTTGCCTCGTGAGGTTATCGAACTTGATTTAGACGACGATGAAAAGCAGTGCACTTGCTGCCAACATCACCTGCATAAAATCGGTGAAGACCGTAGCGAGAAACTTGAGTTCACGCCAGCGGTACTCAAAGTGTTGGAATATGTTCGTCCTAAATATGCTTGCCGCCAATGCGAGCAAACTCAGGACAACAGCCGCATCGTTCAAAAGCCAGCGCCGCAAAGTATTATCCCTAAAAGCTTCGCTACAGAAAGCTTGTTGGCCAATATCATCCTCGGCAAATACCAATACGCGATGCCACTTTATCGACAAGAGTCGTTGTTTACCCAGTCGGGTATCGAACTCTCGCGCACCACCATGGCAAGGTGGATTATCCAAGTCAGTGAGAAGTTCGCTCCACTTTATGCGGCCTTGAAAGCGCACCTACTTGAGCAAATGGTGATTCAGGCGGATGAAACGCCGCTCAATGTCCTCAAAGAAGATAAACAGTGTTACATGTGGCTCTACTGCTCGGGCGCGGACTCGCCAGATGCCGCACTGCCCAATGTAAAAAATATCGTCTTGTATGACTATCAAAACAGTCGCGCGAGGTCGTGCCCTGTTGCCTTCTTGGGCGACTATGATGGGTATCTGCAAACCGATGGCTATGGTGTTTATGATGGGCTTCATCGAGTCACCAATGTCGGTTGCTTTGCGCATGCTCGGCGCAAGTTCATGGACGCGAAAAAGCTTCAAGGCAAAGGTAAGTCAGGCAAAGCGGATAAAGCGCTGGCCAAAATCCAGAAACTCTATGGGATAGAATCCCGCTTAAAAGGTGCCAGTGCCGAAAAACGGAAAGCAGAGCGCCAAGAGCATGCTAAGCCGATACTGGATGAGCTTTATGAATGGATGACAACTCAGAAAGTGCTTGAGTCTAGCCCGCTGGGTAAAGCGATAAAATACACGCTCGGTCAGTGGCCGAAGCTCATTCGCTATATCGATGACGGTCACTTATCGATAGACAATAACCGTGCTGAACGCGCAATAAAACCGCTGGTTATTGGGAGAAAGAACTGGCTCTTCTCGACCAATCCCAATGGAGCGGAAGCGAGCGCGATGCTTTACAGTATCGTCGAGACAGCGAAAGCCAACGGCCTTATCCTTTACGACTACATAGTCAAGTGCATGCAGGAGTTAGCGAAAGCAGAACCAGATATCGATGCACTCCTGCCTTGGAACTTCAAACACTAACAATATCGCCCCGTGGGTTCATGGGGCGGATACGAAACATCAAAGCGCTCTTTAATCGTTCGGGCGAGTGTGTTGGTCGCTATGGGGGAGAGGAGTTCGTCGTTGTGCTTGACGGAGTTGATCATCAGCATGCATTACACGCAGCAGAAAGAGTGCAAGGCATGATGAATCGTCTCGCTTATTGTCATAATTATTCAGATGTTGCTCATTTTGTGACATTGTCACAAGGAGTATTTACCTTTATACCGCAAGGCAACGGAGAGATAGAATGGATTTATAAGCAAGCTGACCACGCCCTTTATCAAGCAAAGTTAGCAGGTCGGAATCAATATGTCTCTGCTGAATCTTGCACCGCGATTTAAGTGCTTTCGCGCTTGCTCAGCTCAAACAGTTCAGAAGTCAGTCTCACTCTAACTTCATTTTGACTTGGTTGCGGCCCGCCTTTTTCGCTTGATAGAGGGCCTCATCAGCCAACGTGCGAATGGCATCGGGATCTTTAGAGGTTCTGCTGTCGGATAAACCAATACTCACCGTTACATTGACGGTTTTGGGTTTATCATTCGCATTTCCACGGCGTCTTTTGCCATCATTGTGATTGTCAGGACGAGTTTTATCATCTCGAATCACTAACTTGTAGCTTTCAATATCAGCGCGAATATCGTCGAGATACTCTTCAACCTCACGAGCAGTTTTGCCTTTAAACACCACCACAAACTCTTCACCGCCGTAGCGATAGACTCTTGCACCACCATTGATGTTGAGTAGACGTGAGCCAACTAACTTCAGAACATCGTCGCCAGTATCGTGTCCATAGGTGTCGTTAAACTTTTTAAAGTGATCAACATCAATCATGGCGATAGCAAATTTTCTTCCCAAATGCTTTAAGTCCATTTCTAAAGCACGTCGGCCAGGAATCTGAGTGAGGACATCAATAAACGCGAGCTCATGGCTGGCAGAAATAACGTAGATGATCAACAAGATACCTGCGAGTGAAAACATGGTACTAGAAATGTATTTCACATCAAAAAAGATAAAAGTCACAGACGCAAATAATAGGCAAGAGTAGATCACGACTTCGATTGGGCGGTTGTGCATCAGCACGAGAATAGCGGTACTAAGAACCACACCAACACTGTAGGCAACCAGTACGAAAGGGAGTTTCGACACATAAGGAATCGAGAACAAAATGCCTTTTCCCCACTGTTCAACACCAGCTTCGTTGAAGTAATCGAGAGACACATACGACCAAAGCAATAAGGTGGCGAGTACTGAGAGATAAACCGCGATTGAGCGATGGTGCATACCGGTCGCATTAAACAGGTAGACAATAAAACACGCACTCGGTAATAGAAAAGCGAGCAGAGATAATTCGATCAGTGCGGAACCGGATGAAAGGGGAATCTGAAGTCGATTCTGAATCACAAAGTATGCCATCAGCATCGCCATTGATATCATGGCGATTCTACCTTGTTTAAACACACTACAGAGCAAAAAAGCGGTAATGAGAAAGAAGTAGGGTAAGTTTGCGGCCAGTCCCCAATTGGCTTGTGTAACTAAAATGATGTTGTCCATACCAAAAAAGATGATCCCAAGTAAAAATAAGGGGAAAATCATTCTGAATTGTGCAGAGGTAACGAACGGTAATGCCATTAAAAGCCGCTATCCTATAAAACAAACTTATGTGTTGAAGTAACCTGCTAGGATACGATTATTTCTCGATTTTCCAAGCTTTTTGCTAAACTTAGTGAGGAATTATTGACGGTGTTGGTAAAAGTTAAATGCGCAGCTTGGACGCCTATAAAGCATTAGTATAGAGTGGCTGAAATAGACTCAATTAAAACAAGGAGTTGTATAGATGCAAATTAGTGTAGATGTACATAACTACATGGAAACTTTAGTGGGTCAGGTACTCGCTCGAGAAGAATATACACAGGAGTTCACATCCGAACAATTGGCCGATTTGGCGTGTCTGGCGCTTGTGCAACTGAAACCCGTCTATATCAGGCATGATATTGATTTTTTGTCGGCATTACCGGAAGCACGACTGGTGCAATTTAAAAGAAATAGTGAAATTGCGGTAAAAAATGCAGAAAGCATGATCATTGACGATCGAAGAAAAAATCGCAGTTTCGATGATGTACCCGTGGTCTTTTCGCACGTCAATTATGACGATGACGCTACATTAGAATGGTTTGAGAAACCAATTTTGCCAACACATAAGACACATAAATAAGAGGTTAAATGGGATTTTTTTCGCGTCTGTTCGGTTTAGAAACGAAGCCGATTAAGCAGCAACAAGTTGAACCTATTGAATACAAGGGGTATTTGATATACCCAGAGAGCAAAGCTGAAGGAGGACAGTTTCGAGTCTCCGGACGTATCACTAAGGAGGTCAAAGGTGACTTAAAAACCCACCATTTTATACGCTCTGATCTCCTATCATCTGAAAGCGATGCCAACGAACTGATGATTAAAAAATCGCAGATGTTTATCGAACAAATGAAAGACGACATATTTAGCTAAAAATATCTCAGGATTTGATTCCAGTCATCTTTGCTAGAGCCATTAGTGTTTATGCTGATGGCTCTTTTTGTTTTTGACACAAAAGTGCAATCTATCTGGTTGTAAAATAACCAATAATTTGAGGTCTGGTTGGACCTCTGTCTTGTTAGTGCATCATTGTTTTATCTCATGAAGTGCGTAGAGTTCATTCATTACGTGGGGTTATATGTAATGAAATTTTGTATTTTAACTACAAAATGCTTGAAGTCGCATTCTGTGTCCGATACAAAAAGATGAGTAACAAGACCAATAGTCAAGGAATAGCTATGCAAGTTGGTGTACCAAGAGAACGACTCGCGGGAGAAACGCGGGTTGCTGCATCGCCCAGTTCGGTTGAGCAGCTAATAAAATTAGGTTTCGATGTTGTCATCGAAACGCAAGCGGGGGCTTTGGCGAGCTTCGATGATGCAGCTTACGCAGCGGCTGGCGCGAAGTTGGTGTCGTCTGAAGAGGCGTGGAAATCAGAGCTGGTCTTGAAAGTTAATGCGCCAATCGTTGACAGTGAAAATGGCATCGATGAAATCGCATTGCTAGAAGAAGGAGCGACCTTAGTCAGTTTTATTTGGCCAGCGCAAAATCCTCAGTTGATGGAGCAACTATCTAGCAAAAAAATCAACGTATTAGCTATGGATGCAGTGCCTCGAATTTCGCGCGCTCAAGCGCTTGATGCGCTCTCCTCCATGGCGAATATTGCAGGTTACCGTGCAGTTGTCGAAGCCGCGCATGAATTTGGGCGTTTTTTCACGGGGCAGATCACGGCTGCAGGTAAAGTTCCGCCAGCCAAAGTGTTTGTCGCAGGGGCAGGGGTTGCGGGCTTGGCAGCCATTGGCGCGGCAGGTAGCCTTGGTGCAATCGTACGTGCATTCGACGTTCGTCCTGAAGTGAAAGAACAAGTTGAATCCATGGGCGCGCAATTTCTTTCGGTCGATTACCAAGAAGCGGCAGGTAGCGGTGATGGTTATGCCAAAGAAATGTCCGATGACTTTAACAAAAAGGCCGCAGAGTTGTATGCAGCTCAAGCAAAAGATGTCGATATCATCATTACAACGGCATTGATTCCAGGCAAACCTGCCCCTAAGTTGATCACCAAAGAGATGGTTGACAGTATGAAGCCAGGCAGTGTGATCGTAGACTTAGCCGCCGCCAATGGCGGGAACTGCGAATACACAGTCGCTAATCAAGTCTTTACTACCGCAAATGGGGTAAAAGTTATTGGTTACACCGACATGGTGGGAAGATTACCAACTCAGTCGTCTCAGTTGTACGCAACCAATCTAGTCAACCTTTTTAAGCTGCTATGCAAAGAGAAAGATGGCACGATTAACATCGATTTTGAAGACGTTGTGCTTCGCGGCGTAACTGTCATTAAAGACGGTGAAGTCACTTGGCCAGCACCGCCAATTCAAGTCTCCGCTCAGCCTCAATCCCAGCCGAAAGTTGCCGCCAAAGTAGAGAAGAAAGCCGAAGAACCCGTTTCTCCGGTGAAGAAACTGCTTGGCCTTGCTGCCGCTGTTGGCGCATTTGCTTGGATTGCGTCTGTGGCTCCTGCCGCTTTCTTGTCTCACTTTACCGTGTTTGTTTTGGCTTGTGTGGTGGGTTACTACGTCGTTTGGAACGTGACTCATGCGTTACACACACCATTGATGTCTGTCACGAACGCCATTTCGGGCATTATCGTAGTTGGCGCACTTTTGCAGATAGGTCAAGGAAACGGGGCCGTTACCTTCTTGGCATTTATTGCCGTATTAATTGCGAGTATTAACATCTTTGGTGGCTTTACGGTAACCAAGCGTATGCTCGAAATGTTCCGCAAAGATAAATAATAGGGAGTCATCAATGTCTGCAGGATTAGTACAGGCGGCATACATCGTTGCTGCTCTATTTTTCATCTTAAGTTTGGCGGGATTATCCAAACAGGAATCGGCTCGTGCAGGGAACTATTACGGAATCGCGGGGATGTCGATTGCCTTAATCGCGACTGTTTTTAGCCCGAGTGCACAAGGGTTTGCGTGGGTGATTCTCGCCATGGTGATCGGTGGTGGTATTGGTATCCACTTTGCGAAAAAAGTTGAAATGACCGAGATGCCGGAACTAGTCGCGATTTTGCACAGCTTCGTGGGTATGGCGGCAGTATTAGTTGGCTACAACAGCTTTATCGCGCCACCACAACCGGTTTCTGTCGATGTCGCAGGAATGCACGCTGAACATGTCATTCATTTAGTCGAAGTTTTCCTTGGTGTGTTTATCGGGGCAGTAACCTTTACTGGTTCGATCGTTGCGTTTGGTAAGCTACGCGGGGTGATCTCTTCATCGCCGCTAAACTTGCCGCATAAGCACAAAATGAACTTAGCAGCGATCGTCGTTTCTACTCTACTTATGATCTACTTCGTGAAAGCCGACGGAAGCATGTTTGCGCTCATTGTGATGACGTTGATCGCGTTTGCTTTCGGTTATCACTTAGTGGCGTCCATCGGTGGGGCAGATATGCCAGTGGTGGTTTCGATGCTCAACTCTTACTCTGGTTGGGCAGCTGCGGCAGCTGGCTTTATGCTGGCAAACGATTTGCTGATTGTTACTGGCGCGCTGGTTGGTTCTTCTGGTGCAATTCTCTCTTACATCATGTGTAAAGCAATGAACCGCTCTTTCATCAGTGTTATTGCTGGCGGTTTTGGTCAGGAAGTGGTTATCTCTTCCGATCAAGAATATGGCGAACACCGTGAAGTCAGTGCAGAAGAAGTGGCTGAAATGCTGAAAAACTCGACCTCTGTCATCATTACTCCCGGGTATGGTATGGCTGTTGCGCAAGCACAATATCCCGTACATGAAATCACTGAGAAACTACGAGCTCAAGGGATTAATGTCAGATTTGGTATTCACCCAGTCGCGGGACGCTTGCCGGGTCATATGAACGTTTTGCTTGCAGAAGCGAAAGTCCCTTACGATATCGTGCTTGAGATGGACGAAATTAATGAAGACTTCTCAGAAACCGATACTGTTTTGGTCATTGGGGCAAACGACACGGTTAACCCTGCCGCGCTGGAAGACCCAAATAGCCCGATAGCGGGAATGCCAGTGCTAGAGGTATGGCACGCGAAGAACGTTATTGTGTTTAAGCGTTCAATGAACACGGGATACGCAGGTGTTCAAAACCCTCTGTTCTTTAAAGAGAATACCTCGATGCTATTTGGTGATGCCAAAGAGAGTGTCGATGCCATCTCTAAAGCACTTTAAACGACACAGTTAGTACACTCAAAGGTCGGTGAAAACCGACCTTTTTTATAACAAACGAGAACCTCTGCGCGAAATACCAAGCCATGAAAATGTCTATTCTTGTGAATATGTTGTATATTGGAGCCAGATTTCACTGTACTTAACCGTTAATTTTGTTCAATAAGCGTCTTTTTTCACTCATCATTAGCCTTCTGATCCTGCCGCAAATTGCGTTGGCGGATTCGTTGCCAGAGCGCATAGACCGCTTTAGCGAATTATTCGACTTCAATAGCGCAGTTAAAAGTTATGACATCCGTGACATGCAGTCGACTTTTCCTACGCGTTTACTTTCTCCTGAATCCATGCAGCCCCAAACGGCGAGCTACCCACTTAAAGATATTCAACAGCTTTATCAACTGTCTAAGACATGCAACGGAAAGCTGCCTCTCAGTCCATTGATCACTGAGCCCTTAGTGTTTACACGTGCGATGTGTAAAGGTTCAAAGTTGACCTCTCGCTGGTTCTCACGTTCAGCGCTAATTCATCCTGGTGGTGGTACTTATGCGGCAAGATACGTCGAGAAATACCCTGAAGAAAAAGAAACGCTCAAGAAATACATGCATATCCAGGAGCGAGAAGAAGATCAAGGCGATGAATTGCTTACCAGCTTGAAATCAATGAATGAAGAAGCCATAAACGCATTGATTTCCGGGGCAAACATGTTCCTTGAGAAAGATAACCTGTGGCTTCGTCGTGGCGACTACTACTATATTTTTGATAAAGATACTTGGTCAGAAAATGTTGAAAAAGCTGGGTTATCACTGACTTTGGCGCCCGATACTGGGAGCTGCTTCGTGCAAAGAGGCAACATCTGCTGGAATCTTGAAGATCATTCGCAAGTGTTGCGCATTTCAATGATCGTGCTCGTGATTGCCAACATAATGCTTGTAGCAGGTTGGGCGGTTTATCGTTGGAACAGCAAACGACAAGAGATGAAAAGTCGTATGCTGGTACTACAAATTCTCACTCATGAACTTCGTACACCGATCGCCAGTCTATCATTGACCGTTGAAGGGTTTCGTCGAGAGTTTGAGCACTTACCGGAAACCGTTTATGATGAGTTTCGAAGGTTATGCGAAGATACCCGCCGATTAAGACAACTCGCGGAAGCAAGTAAAGATTATCTTCAGTCAGACAATCAGCCTTTAGCGACGGAATGGATACCTTCTGTCGAAGAGTGGCTAATGTTTAAATTGGAAGACCAGTTTCCGGAAGGCGTACAACTTTGCATTGATCGTGATGTCGCAGCAAAAATTAATGTTTATTGGTTGGGAACTTGTGTTGACAATCTTATTCGAAATGCAGTGAAGTATGGTGTTGCGCCTGTCGTTTTGAACGTGAGCACCAGTGACAATAAGTTAGTGATTGAAGTAAAAGACAATGGCGTGTTGACCAGCAAAGACTGGACGCACTTACGTAAGCCATTTGTCAGTAAAAGTGGTTTAGGGCTGGGCCTAACCATTGTTGAATCTATGGTTGGACGAATGGGAGGAAAAATGAAACTCATTGGTCCACCAACTACGTTTATTTTGGAGATACCTTGTGAAACAGACGTTGCTACTCGTTGAAGACGATAAAAATCTGGCAGATGGCCTATTGGTGAGCTTGGAGCAGGCAGGTTACGAGTGTTTGCACGCCGAAAGTATTTCTGAAGTGGAGCCACTTTGGCAGAAAGCGGACTTGGTTATATTGGATAGACAATTGCCAGATGGCGACTCAGTCTCGCATCTCCCTGAATGGAAGAAATCAAAGAACATACCGGTAATTCTGCTCACCGCGTTGGTCACTGTAAAAGATAAAGTGGCCGGATTGGATTCGGGTGCAAATGACTACTTGACAAAACCTTTCGCGGAAGCGGAATTATTCGCCAGAATCCGCGCTCAGTTGCGATCGCCTGAAACATCAGAACAGCTCAATACAGAGCAAGTGGTGACAGAAAATCTGATCATCGATAAATCAACGCGAGAAGTCTTTTTTAACGGTGAGCAAATTACCTTAACGAGAACCGAGTTTGATTTATTGCTGTTTTTAGCGAGCAACTTGGGACGAGTCTTCACTCGAGATGAGTTGCTTGATCACGTCTGGGGCTACAACCATTTTCCAACTACGCGTACAGTAGACACTCATGTACTGCAGCTACGCCAGAAGCTTCCTGGGCTCGAAATTGAAACGCTGCGTGGCGTGGGTTATAAGATGAAAGGCTAATGCGCAGTCTATTCCTTGCTTCTTTCGTTACATCCCTCTTCGTTCAACCAGTCTACGGGGTAGACTGGTTTGAGAAGAATACGCCACTAACTCAAGCTCACAAACATCTTCTGGAAGATGATCTCTCAGGCATGTTTGATTCATTTGTCGAAGTCTGGCAATCATCACCGAATGATACCTTGAAATCCCACCTAAATGAGCTGCTGATCTTATCTTTAGAGCGCGATTGTGGAAAATCACTCACTAAGAAAAAGCTGCCTGTATGGGCAAGCGGCGTCAATATCATCCGACAGACCATCCAAAGTCCCGGGAGAGATACTCACCGACTTGTTATTGATGTGAGATCAACGCTTTCTCTTAGTAATGTGAGTATTACACGCTGGATAGACCGCTCCGTATCGGCAGATAGCCTATTTAATGAAGTCTCTGGTGACGGTGTCACGATGAGAGAAAACGAAAAACGTTACCAAAAGCGCTACAATTTATCAGGAAAACTGGAATCTGGACTTTATCGCCTTCTTATCGAAGCGGAAGATGGTAGTGATTGGAGTGGCTGGGTAATTCTTGGAGAGCCCACGGCTCCTCAATATGTCCGTTGGGCATCGAAAGAGAATTGGAAAGTGGAAAAACGTGCCTTGATGAATCCATATTGCCCACTACCAGAGATGAATGTGGGGCTATATGACTTCGTCAATGGACAATACGAACGGATATGGAACAAGACTTATGAGTCTGACTACCCAGAAAGCCTTGAGCTTGAAGGCATTCCCAATGAACGTTATGTCCTTGCCGTTAGCCTTAACACAAGACGTTGGCAAGGGGACATTATTGTCGAACAGTCTCAAACCATCAGCCGTACCTACGATATTACGCAAGAATAAATGGCTAAATAAATCTTCCTCACTGCCGATACAAAACAAAAAGAAATCTCAGGATTATTTATCATGAAGATGAAAAACCGATATCTCGCAGCTACCATTGCCGCACTATGTGGTTCCTCTGTCGCAAATGCCGCTAATTATGCTATTGAAGCACGAAGTGATGCGATGGGTGGTGTAGGGACAGTGTCTGCCACCTATCTCACCGCTCCTTTCTTTAACCCAGCACTCACTGCCGTGTATCGTAGAAACGATGATGCAGGCATGATCATTCCAAGTTTTGGTATTAGCTATAATGATCCCGATAAACTTGTCGATCAAATAGAAGAGCTTGGCGATCTCATTGCCGCCAGTGATCCCGGTGTGGTCGACGCGTTAAATAATATCAATGGTGACCAGCTCGATTTTGAGATTGGTGGTGTTGTCGCCTTTGGCATCCCAAATAAGTTTCTTTCAGCCACCATCTACGGTAAGGCATACACAGAGTCTTTCGTGACTCCAACAATTGCGCCTGGACCGGATCCTGATAACAGCTACGTGCAAGCCGTAACAGTTGCAGTGACTGAGGTTGGCGTATCGCTTGGTAAGTATCAGACTTTTCTCAACCAACATATGGCATTTGGGGTAACTCCTAAGCTACAGCGAGTTTATACTTATTCCTATGCAGCCACATTTAGTGGCTATGATTCTGGAGATGTGCGCGAAAACGAAACTGCGGAAACCATGTTTAATCTTGATGCAGGAGCGCTCTGGTTTTACGGACCATTTAGAATCGGTGTGGTAGCGAAAAATCTTGTTGGTCGAGATATAAAGACCAAAGAGTACACATTCAATGGGACAAGCCCAGCCACCACAATTACTTCATACGAGTATAGTATGAGGCCGCTTTATACAGTCGGAGCAGGGATCGTCTCTGATTACTTCACACTAAGTGTGGATTACGATCTCAATGAAGAGAAGAAGTTCTCCGCTTTTGATGACAATACACAGATGCTTAGAGCGGGTATTGAGGTTGATCTGCTGCGGCAACTTCAACTAAGGGGAGGTTATATAAAAAATATGGCCCGAGATACTGACGATACGATTACCGCAGGTATTGGCATATCCCCACTAAATCTGTTCGAACTGGATATTTCTGCCCGGTACACCAATGAAAATGCAATGGGTGCATCAATTAATTTCCTTGCGACCTACTAGTCATCTCGCTATAGTCGGCTCCAAAGCAAAGGAGCCGAATTTTTATGTTTGATGATCTGCCACCGCTATCACATCAAGAACAGCAAAAAGCTGTAGAGAGAATCCAGAAACTTATGTCCGAGGGAATGAGTACAGCCCAAGCAATAAAAATCGTTGCAGAGCAGATTAGGGCAGAGTACAAGACTAACGACAAAGCAAGTCACTAGGTACGACCCCACAATAAAACCGAAGTCAAGAAAGCAGAGCCAAAGCGCTCTGCTTTTTTTTGTCAAAAATAACCCAAACACAGTTCAATAGGTAAAACCTATCTTGCCAAAATCTCACGAACCTCGTTGCAAAATACGCCAATCAGTTAAATATGTGTAATTAATTCAATGCGATACGTCAGACTTTAAATCTTAATCAGTACACTGTAACACATATTGTGTAATTAAATTACACGGCTAATTATGAAGAAGATTCCCATGTAGCATATTGTTCTGGCCAAACGTAAAAGTGACAACGTAAGTACTTACACTTCTTTGCAAGTTCGCTCTACGTCTACTGGGTGCTCTCACTCATTGAGCTATCGTCATAGTTCGTACAACAATGAGTAATGTAGGTCACTAGGTAATGAGTTCCTCTGCCTCCGTGTGGCAAGTTATGCATAAAGAGTAGAATCACCGCCCAATGTAATTGTGAGAGCATTTATTTTGATGTCGGTATATAGCTAAGGGTTTCTTCATAGCAGGATAGTTTGCGGAGCATTGGCGCTGCTGACAAGTGACCCTGTCACCCTGCTATCTCAGTGCGTATTATATATCTTATGTTAAATAAGGAATCACTCTAATCTTGTATGCCTGCACTTTTCCCTTAGAACGACGATCGCAATTGAACATAACTGATTTACCATAAAATCCTTAATATAGAACAAAACAATCTGCGTTTGTTTTGTTCTATATTAAAGCTCAAGCGTTTCTGCTAAGGTTCAACGCGGTGGAATGTTTGGATAATATCTTGTTCTGAAAAAAAGGAGCGTTCTGCTCCTTGCGTTTGATTGCTTGTCGAGATAGAAACGTACTATCCGCCTGCTAGTTTAACTTTCATGCCTTTTTTCTCTAGGTATGCTTTAATTTTCTCTCGAACATCACCCTGAATTTCAATGTTTCCGTCTTTGACTGAGCCGCCACAACCGCAGGTTTTCTTCAACTCTGCAGCAAGTAGCTTAAGAGGTGCATCATCAAGATCTAGCCCTGTAATGACACATACACCTTTGCCTTTACGACCTTTGGTTTCGCGCTGGATGCGTACAATACCGTCGCCTTTTGGACGTTGTGCTTTAGTAGGCTCATCTTGCTCAATTCGGCCTGTCTCTGTGGAGTATACAAGAGTCATAACTATTTCTTCTGTTGCTGTTCTGCTTTCTGTTTCGCGACCAAATAGGCTTCAATATGACGTTGGATGGCCGCTTTTGAGCCCTTAATGAGTTTACCATTAAAAAAACAATACCAAGCGTTTGGTTCGCCAGTGTCATTCTTAATGGAAAAACCATTAAAATTTTCTGCTTGAGGTGTTCCTGATTCTAACTTCCTATCTAAAGAAGCAAACTCACGAGGATCAATGATGGATGCGGTGTCACACCACCAGTCAATGCTCTTCTTGACGGCGCTCAAGCTCCCCTGAAGAACATGATTCTTTATTCTTACCTGCCAGACACTGGTGTCATTACCAGCAGACTTTAAGTTAAAACCACGGTAATTTGATATAGCCATGTAACTGAATCATCTATTAATTAAGTCTTACATTAATCATAATTGTAATCAGGCGCTTAGCAAGTATAAAATGCTTATGTTAACGTGTTATAGTGCACTAAAATGAAAAAAAACCTTTTTGCATATACAGATACTACTGAAGTCAAAGAGCTTATCGAACGATTAAGCCAAAGACCCGATCTGGACTTTTTCAATCAGTTCACCCAATTCAAGTATGCCAAAAATTCGCTACTCGCCATACAAAATGATTGGAATCGGTACCTAGATTTCTGTAATCAAGCAAAAATAACCATACTACCCTGCTCTATCGTTGCCATGCGGCGCTTTATTGAAACCGAAGCAAGGGAGAGAAAATATTCATCCATCCGACGTTCATGCGTTCATATCGGCCTAATTCACCAATTGCTCTCATTGGCCAACCCAACCTCACATCGCACGATTCAACTATCACTGAATGAATTGCGCTTAAAAAAAGGCTCAAGCCCAGTTCAAGCCATTGCGTTTACCAAAGAGCACCTTGCTCTATTGCACTCCACTTTATTGAAAAGTAAGAACAACAAAGAGATCCGCGATTGTGCAATCTACTCAATTATGTTTGAGTGCGCCGCAAAACGCTCAGAGTTAAAAGCACTACGATTGGAATCTGTACGAAAAATTGGTGGCACAGTTTCAATTACGATTGGTGATAACGCTTACCAGTTGAGCGAGCTAAGTAGCCTAGCCTGTAAGCGTTGGCTAGAACGCTTACCTGAGGGTGCTCATTACCTTTTTGCCGCGATTGACAAACACGGTAACCTGTCATCAAGCCAACTTGATGATTCTTCGATATTTAGAATCATGCAAAATGCAGGGAAACGATTGGGATTGGATGAGACTTTTTCAGGCCAATCTGGGCGTATTGGTGCGGTAGAGCAACTGCGTACTCAAGGGATGAAAATTAGAGAAATACAAGACTTTGGTCGTTGGCTTAGCCCTGCCATGCCTTATCAGTACGCAGGACGTCAAGGCATGGCACAGCAAGAAATGCTGAAGTTTAAAATAATAAGACCGTGGGATTAAGCTGTGATTGAACGCTCAATGCAGTCTGCAAGATAGTCATGGAACAGATGACCGTTGTGCTGCAACATCTTAGGGAACATCGAGATAGGAGTCATACCAGGGAATGTATTCACTTCATTAAGGTAGATCTCTCCCTCCTCTGTTAAAAAGAAGTCAATCCGAGACAGGTGGCGCAGGTTCATCTGTCTAAATACTTTCTCACTGCATTCACGAATAGTATCGAGTTGTTTTTGAGTTAAATTTGTTGCTTCTACTTCGGTCAAAGAATGGCTGCTAGCGCTGTATTTCTCATCGTAGCTATAAAATGAACCTGCAGGTGCGATGATTTCACCTGGTTTTGAAATATGCAGTTCACCGTTCATTTCGTAAGCTGCGACCTCAAGCTCACGTGGTTTAACCGCTTTTTCTACGAGGACTTGATGAGAGAAAGTAAACGCTTTGTCGATCGCCTCGTCGAGCTCTTCCTGTTTAGTCACGCTGTAACATCCCACAGAAGAGCCCTGTCTCGCCGCTTTAACAAACACTTTTCCCCACTTTGCAAAAGCTTCGGCACTTTTTAAGTGCGCAGTCTGATCATTTTTAGTCAAAAAGAGGTACGGAGTATTGGGAATGCCGATGGCATCATACCAAAGCTTTGACGTGATTTTATTAAAGCTATTGCTACTCGCTTCTGGACCACAACCGAAATAAGGAATATTGGCAAGTTCAAACAGAGATTGGATATCTCCTGTCTCACCAGGATAACCATGGATACAAGGCACGATGAAGTCAATCTTTATGACATCGCTAGCATAGTCGCTTTTAATGCTATTGGTGTGGATATCTAGGTAAACTAGATTGCCTTGCTGATCAAACCAACCTTCATTTTTGATTTCAACTTTGCAAACGTTCACGCCTTCAATGAGGTTCAATTGCTGCTCAAGAAAGCCGGCTGAAAGCAGCGAAATCTCATGCTCTGATGAGCCTCCGCCACACAGAAGTAGGATGTTTCTCTTCATTTGAATAATCTGATCCGTGATAAAGGACATGCTTACTCAATGATAGCGATATAACGTGAGAGGTACAGTTATTTATCGGCAAATAGTTAACGAGACAAGCTTAAGTGCGTATTTGTTAGGCAAAGGAGCCATGTTATGGCTCCTTGAACCCTGACATTAGTTTAATTTATTCAGCGTTGGGTAATCCGAGTTTTTGATCGAGTCGATGCTCTTCACGAAAGGTTTTAGGTCTTTAAACTCTTGAGGAAGATTGGCAATGGCTTTTTTAGCCTCAGTACTGGTGGCGAAATCGCCGTACAAAATGGTAAACCATTTAGTCCCATTGACGACCTTGTAGTTTTCCCAAATCGGTTGTTCATTTTTGGGCAGACGTGAGGCAAAGTAATCCACCTTCGATTGTGTGCCAACAGCCATCACCTGAATGGTGTAGCCGAAACGTTGTAACTGATCACGTTGTTTTTTGCTTGGTGGAACAATTTTTACCGCTTTGGGGCGTTCGGTTTGCGGGCTGAGTTTGACAACGGCTTTTTCTTCAACCGGAGTTTCAACTTTCACCATTGGCTGCGGCAGATTTGTCTCTTGAACCACATCCTGTTGGGCCATCAAAGGCTCAGGGATGGTATCCATTTTAAACTCTTCACGGTGGCTTTCTGAGGTCACATTGGTGACGTAATCACCAGATGAACAAGCAGAAAGCAACACAGACAAGGTAACGATTGCAACTTTTTTCATGGAATGGCTCAGCTCTATACAAATTTACTGTAAATCATGCCGATAGCGTAGATGAGAATCAAGCGTCTATCTGCATAAACTGGTTGTAACATGTGATTTGCAACACAAAGTGTCTACCACTCGCCGATTTAGTAAGCATAGTTGTACTTGGGTAAGTTTCACTCAGGTTATTTTTGTTTATCATGCTATTGATCTGACTTCTTAAGCTTTTTAGGAGAGATGTGGGTGAACAAGCTACAAAAGTTATTTAAACCAACGTCGATTGCAGTTATTGGGGCGTCACAACGTAACTTAAGCGCAGGCAACATCGTCATGAAGAATCTGCTACAAAGTGGCTTCGAAGGTGCAATTATGCCAGTTACGCCCAAATATCGCTCGGTGGCGGGCGTGTTGGCCTACTCTTCAGTGGCTTCGCTACCATTTGCGGCCGATGTCGCGATTCTCTGTACCCGCTCTGAACGGAACGTGGAAATTTTTAAGCAGTTAGCCGAAGCAGGGACCGAGTTTGTCATTGTCCTCGCTTCAGATACGGATTACCCGCATCATGAAGAGGCATCGGTCGCCGACGCGTGCTTAGCCATCGCCAGAGAACATCAGATGAGAATTCTCGGCCCAAATAGTCTTGGGCTTATCTTACCTTGGCAAAAATTCAACGCGTCTTTTTCTCCATCGACAGCAAAGCCAGGCAAAATTGCCTTTGTTTCTCAATCTGCGGCGGTATGCACGACCGTTCTTGACTGGGCAAATGATAAAGAGATCGGCTTTTCTGCGTTTGTCTCTGTAGGCAATGGGTTGGATATCGACTTTGACGAACTGCTTGACTACTTTAGTACCGACAGTAAAACAGATGCCATTCTGCTCTATCTTGATTCAATCACTGACGCGAGGCGCTTTATGTCTGCCGCGCGAGCCGCTTCGCGTAACCGACGCATCCTTGTGCTCAAAGGGGGGCGCTCACCGCATGGCAGACGCGCATTGAATAAACCCAGTGCTGATACGTTAGATATTGTTTACGATTCCGCCATCAGGCGCAGTGGTATGTTGCGCGTACACAACACGCATGAACTTTTCGCTGCGGTTGAAACCTTGACGCATTCTGTTCCCCTACGCGGCGAGCGGCTTGCGATTATAACCAACGGCGCTGGTCCTGCTTTGATGGCGGTCGATACGCTGCTTGAGCGAGGCGGTCAGTTGGCGACCTTACCCGAAGATATCAATAACTTACTTTCATCCATTCTTCCGACTAGCTGGTCTCGTTCCAACCCTATCGATGTGGTGGGCGACGCGGATAAACTCCGTTACGTCAAAACGATCAATGCCATTTTAGATAGCGACTGCGCTGATGCGCTACTGATCATGCACAGTCCTTCAGCGGTCTCAGATTCGGTCGAAACAGCCGAAGCGATTATTGCTGCGATCAAAGCGCACCCTCGACACAAGCGCTTTAATATTCTAACTAATTGGTCAGGCGAACAGACAGCCAAACCGGCTAGGTTACTTTTTACTAAGGCCGGCATCCCAACTTATAGAACGCCAGAAAGTGCCGTGGTCGCATTCATGCACCTCGTCGAGTATCGCAGAAACCAGAAGCAACTGATGGAAACGCCTACCACTGCTGAGCCTTTACATATTGCAGACGTAAATGCCGCTAAAGAGTGGGTAGAGCAACAGCTAAGTGAAAAACCGCAGGTCAGTTTAGACACGCATCAACTCGGAACGCTACTAAAGCTGTTTAATTTCGACGTACTGCCAACTTGGATTGCAGGAGACACCAGTGAAGCCGTACATATTGCCGAGCAAATTGGTTACCCTGTAGCGGTTAAATTACGCTCTCCCGATATTGCCCATAAATCGGATGTGCAAGGCGTCATGCTCAATCTACGCAATAGTCAAGAAGTGGCTTCCGCGGCTGACGCCATTTTAGACCGCACCAAGCTCTCCTATCCGGCGGCGAGAATTCATGGTTTGTTGGTGCAAGGCATGGCAAAACTGGCTGGCGGAGAAGAAATTCGCGTCAAAGTGATCACAGATAAAGTCTTTGGCCCGGTTATTTTGCTTGGCCAAGGAGGTTCTGAATGGAGCGAGTCGCGTGATGCCTCCGCTGCGCTTCCACCGCTGAACATGAGCTTGGCAAGATACTTGATCGTTCGGGCTATCAAAGAAGGCCATATTCGTTTGCAGAAACTGCCGGAGCCCATGGATGTGTTAGGGCTGGCGAAATTCTTAGTTAGGATCTCTCAAATGGTGGTTGAACTGCCACAAATCAAAGAGTTGGATATCCATCCCGTTTTGGCAAATGGTGAACACTTTACTATCTTAGACGCCGATTTGACCCTAGAACACCATGCGGGTAATGGCCAGGAGCGTCTAGCAATTCGTCCTTTTCCCGCCGAGTTTGTTGAGACGGTGACGCTGAAAGATGGCGAAGTGATTTTACTGCGCCCTATTTTGCCGGAAGATGAACCGCAGCATGCGGGCTTTATCAGTAAAGTCTCCAAAGAAGACCTCTATAAACGGTTTTTTAGCGATGTCGGTGAGTTCAATCACGAAGCGCTGGCTAACTTAACCCAAATCGACTATGACCGGGAAATGGCCTTTGTCGCTATCTCCTTTAGTGAAGGCGAAGCGAGGATCATCGGCGTATCACGTGCGTTGATCAACCCTGAAAATACCGAAGCGGAATTTGCCATTTTGATCCGCTCGGATCTAAAAGGTAAAGGGCTCGGCAATGTATTGATGACGAAGATCATCGACTATTGCCGTGCGAAAGGTACTCAGCGTATGACAGGTATCACTATGCCAACCAACCGAGGTATGCTGATGCTGGCACAGAAAATGGGCTTTGCGCTTGATGTCCATTTTGAAGATGGCACTGCTGACATGGTGTTGCCACTTAATCCTTGAAAAAACCTTACCCATTAAAGGCTTAGGTGCGGGAGAAGATTTGCCGCTCTCCCGCTTATTTCAACTTCCAGTGCTTTTTCAAATGCTGAATACACCACGACTTGGCTTCACCCATTTGATTGCGTTTCCAACCTAGCACAATGTTCATCGTCTTAGTTTCACTGCCGGAGATCTCTTTCAGCAAACCTTGTTCAATTAAGGGTATCGCCATGCTGCTAGGTAAGGTGCCAATGCCTAACCCTGCAATCAAGGCATCGATTTTTGCTTGCAGATTGGTTACGGTTAAACGTGGTTGCTTTTGGATCACGTTGACGCTTAGCGCTGGCTGCTCACGGGCCGTATCGGCAATGGCAATGATGCGGTGTTTTTCTCTCACGGTGTCATCAAACTGCCCACTTCGATTGTGAATATAGTGGTTTGCCGCGGCTACCCAAATCATCGACATCTTGCCAATCAATTCGGTTTTTACATCGTGAGGAACCACGTCCAGTGCGGGACAGACTAACAAGTCGGCTCGTCCAGATTGTAAGGCTTCCCAACACCCCGCTAAGATTTCTTCTTGTAACCTGACTCTCGTTTTGCTCACGTTGCCCAGCGCTTCGACTAAAGGGAAAAAGTGGTTTACTGAGATAATGCCATCGTAAGCAATCGTGATGTCTAACTCCCATCCGTTCGCCAATAAAGTGGCGTCGTTGACTAACTTTTCAGTCGCACCAAGGATCGTGCGCCCTCTCTCCAAGATCAAACGCCCCGCCTCAGTAAAGTTTGCCTTGTGACCGGATCGATCAAAGATCATGATGTCTAGCTCTTGCTCTAACTTCTGGATCTGATAGCTGAGCGAGGATGGCGCCCTATCAAGCTCATTGGCCGCGGCGGCAAAACTTCCGCGCCTTTCGATGGCATCAAGGATATGTAGCGCTTCTAATGTTATCGGACTTTGCACAAACACCTCTTTTAAATGTGATCAAAATCAATTTTCTGAGTTTTATAGAATCACACATTAATTCATCTGAAAATCAATCTATTCATATGATTTTAAAAGAATATTTACCATTTTAGTACTCATTGTAGATAAATATGCGCCACACTTTATTCATGAGAATGATAGCAATTATCATTAGCATCCAATATTATTGCGCCGTTAAATCGCCTACGATGGATTTTAAGGTAGTAAAATGTATAACAAAACGTTTCTTTCAGCCTCAATACTATTAGCTCTCTCTGCTTCAGTACAAGCAGAAGAATATGGATTATTCGATGAGATTGTTGTTTCTGCTACTAGGACAAATCAAACCATCGACTCAGTGGCGGCTTCTGTCGCCGTAGTAACAGAGGAACAGCTCGAAGAAAATATGACAAAAAATGTCAGTGATGTCTTTGAGTATGTCCCAGGCGTTACAGTTAACTCATCTCAGCGTCAGGGTGTACAAAATATAAACATCCGCGGTATGGAAGGAAAACGAGTAAAGATTATAGTTGATGGTGCTTCTCAGCCGGGTGTGTTTTCAGGTGGACCATATGAGTTTATCAATTCAAGTGCTGTGACGGTTGAACCTGACATGCTAAAAAGTGTGGAGGTCGTGAAAGGAGCCGCATCAAGTCTTCACGGCAGTGACGCTATTGGCGGTGTCGTCGCATTTGAAACAAAAGATCCCAAAGATTTTTTAAAAGACGGAAAAGACCGTGGCGGCCAAGTCAAAGTGACCTACTCTTCTGAAGATAATTCTTTTAGCGAACACGTTGCTGTCGCTAAACGTTTCGAAAGCCTTGAAGCATTAGTGGCTTATACCCGAAGAGATGGCGAGGAACTTGATAACTTTGCCAAAGCGCCTTACACCGATTACGCAGTTGAATCTCAGAATTACGCAAACAATGACCTTCTCATTAAACTGCAATCACAACTTAGTGATGCTCACCGTATTGAGTTCACTGGAGAAGTAATTTACAACCAAATCGACTCAGATATTGCCAATAAGTCTTACCAAAACTTTAATAGTGAAGATTCCACCAAGCAAAATCGGATCGCTCTGAAGCACATTTGGTTCGCCGACAGTTCCGTGGCTGATACGGTAACGTCCCGCCTAACTTGGCTAAGTAAGAAAGAAAATGGCGTGACCAACCGATTCAAAGCCGCCAGTGCTGGAGTGCCGCCATGGGTTCCACCAAATAACGATAACCAGCAAAAGAAAGATTACAACTATACGGAAGATAAACTTGAGTTTGAAAGTCAGTTAGACAAAGAACTGGGTAAACACTATTTCGTTTATGGCTTGAGTGCAAAACAGAGCGACATAAGCAACATCAATCGCGAATATAACTCCGATCCAAGCACGGATGATCAAATCTATGTTTATACACCAGATGCTAAAGAACAAAGTATTGGTCTATTTTTTCAAGATGAAATTTCGTTGCTGAGCGAAAAACTGATTGTTACACCAGGAATCCGATACGACTATTTCTTAACCGATCCTTCAAATACGTCAGTAGAGTCCTTCGAGAAATTTAGTGATTCTGCAATTACAGGACGGGTTGGTGCTACCTATCGTTTAACGGCTCCTGGGACCATTTTTGCCCAAATTAGCCAAGGGTTTAGAGCTCCTGCGTTTGATGAACTCTATTATACTTACGACAATCCAGCCCATGGTTACGTAAATAAACCGAACCCCAATTTGGGCTCTGAGAAGAGTTTATCTTACGAGCTAGGTTATAGACATAACACTACATCTTCTGCGTCCGAAATCGCACTATATTATAGCGATTATAAAGACTTCATTGAGCAGACATCGTCTAACGTTGATGGATTGACAGAATATACCAATATAAACATTGATGAAGCACAGATTAAAGGTATTGAAGTCAGTAATATGCTTGATTGGCATCAGATCGCGGGGCTCCCTGCAGGAATCTCGACCAAAGTTATAGCGGCCTATACGAAAGGTGAAGATGGAAAAGGCAATCCATTAAATAGTGTTAATCCTTGGAACGCTGTTGCTGCATTCAATTACGACTCTCCTACTTCTGGTTGGGGAACGAGTCTAAAGGTTAACTATACTGCGAGCAAATCACAGAGAGACATCAACTCAAACAGCGCTGAAGGTGGAATTAGTGGACAAGTATCTATTCCAAGCGCAACTGTTGTTGATCTAACCGCTTACTTTAAACCTATGAATGATTTGACACTTCGCGCTGGAGTAATGAATCTGACTAACGAGGAATATTATTCATGGAACGACATTCGTGGGAAAAAGTCATTAACCAAAGATTACACTCAGGCGGAACGCAATTTTAGCCTCAGCGTAAAATACGAGTTTTGATTCACCAGATAAAAAAAGCCAGCAACCGCTGGCTTTTTTACACTCTATTTTTAAAAGAAAGAAAAAAGTTAGGAAAAATAAAGCGTTACTGTTTTGCCATCTCTTTTTTAACCATTACAGCGGATGCAACGATAAAAGCAATGATAAGCGCAAGTTCCATGAAATCCTCAGAGTTGAAATAGTTGAGCAAAAAACAATCCGCCTAAGTCTATCACTCACCACTCAATAAGCTACCTATTTGCACTTAAGTTGCGGTTTTTCCGATTGAGATCAAAGTTTATTCCGAAGTCTGAGAAAATGAGCTTCACTCACTTGCTGCAGCGCCTATCACAATAGCCTGCCCTTTCCCGGCTTTTTTCGCTCGGTACATCGCGGTATCGGCACTTTTCAGGATGTTATCCATGTCTTTCTCATTTGAACCGATCAGCTTTACTCCGATACTACAGCCGACTTGCAGTGTTTGGTTTTTGTATTCAATCGGTCTACAGATACTTTGTAACAAACGCTCGGTCAACTGAGTGACTGATTGCTGACTGGCAGGTTTGATAAGTAAAACAAACTCATCACCGGACAGTCGGGCAACCAGATCGCTACTGCGTACTTCTTGTTGCAAGCGAGTGGAAATAACGCGCAGTACTTCGTCGCCAGCATCATGACCGAAGGTGTCATTGACCTGTTTAAAGCCATCTAGATCCATATAAAGTAGCGCTAGCTCTTTATTTGAGTAAGTGGATGAGCGAAGTTCCTCTTCCAATATGCGATGTAGTTTAGAACGATTGGCAAGCCCCGTGAGTGCATCGTGATGTGCGAGGTACTCTAAACGCTCCATTTCTTTCGCATCAGAGAGATCTGACAAGATGATGACCATGTCATACACCTCTTCCTGATCCACTTTTTTCACGATATGACTGACTTTGGCAAACATGGGTACTAAGGTGCCATTAAGGTGTTTCTCCCACACTTCCCCTTGCCATTGTCCGTAATGGGACAAAGATTCTTGAATGGTTGGCATCAGCGATTGCAGCTGTTTCCAGTGGAACACTTGCAGAAAAGAGCGACCAACTAAAGTGTCACTGCTGTAACCAAGCATATGCGTGAGCGCTGGGTTACACATAGTAATCACGCCATTGTGATCAAGAACAATCAGGCCATCTTGGCTGTGTTCAAACACCCCCGCGGCAATACGTTGGCGGTTCATCGCCGCCTCTATCTCAGTAACATCTTGAATGGCAAAGAGCGTTGCACCTCGGTTACTTAGAGAGCGTGAGGAAATTTGCAGCAGTTGAACACTTTGATCGGCTTTTTTACAAGAGAGCAAATAATCATCCAACACTCGCTTTTGCTCTATGGCCGCGATGAGCACCTCTTTCTCTTCCGTCTGAATCAAGTCGGTTAAAGTGTTGTTTTCCACCGCCGCAAGAGAAATCGGGAAAATCTCTTTACTGGCCGCATTACTGTGCAAAATAACACCGTCATGATTCACAACCAGCAACGCATGTTGAACCGTTTCAATCACTTCATTGGCAAAGGCTTTCTCTTTTTCTAAACGATCTAAGGTGTAATGGACTTGGCTGTCTCGCTGAGCCAGCCGTTTCACCATGGTATTAAATGCGTCAATGAGAGCGCCAATTTCATCATCCGCTTTGGGTTTGAGGTTGGGCCTTTTAAGGCGGTGTTCCACAAAAGCTTGCATCGAGTCGTGTAAAGAGTACACCGGCTCCAAAATGAATTTTTGCACGATGAGGTACAGCAGTGCGCCAGTAGGAAGCAGCATAAAAAGGAACACGATGCTGCTTTCGATTAACTTATTGATGATCTGTTCAAAGGCTTGGTTTGATACTGTAATTCTAAGCGATGCTATCTTACCTTCATTCATTTCAACTGGTACTAAAAGGTAGAGATACTTGCCAGCAACAAGGTGGCCTTTCTTCTGCAAAGCGTCTCTTTGGGCTTGATCGGGAATCGGAGCCTCATCAGCTTGCGCTTCATAAATAGAGAACAACTGCTCATTCAGATCAAATAGCTTCACCCGCAAAATAGCCGGATCGGCGTTAAATGCCGACAGCACTTCGCTGGCTGCCAACGAGTCATCAAACAACACTGCCGCTTGCAGGTTAAACGCCACCCCTTTGGCCAAAATGGAGACACGATCGATCAGGTTCTTCTGTTCATTCTGATAATTGACAAAAAAATGAAAACCTTGCGCGAAGATAAATATAAAGGTGACGAAAATTAATATTGGCACCAGCAACTTATGCCGTATAGAGAGGTTTTTTAGTGAAGGCATAGTGCAGCCTCCTTGACGCTGGCAAGTCGCAACAAACTCGACCCTATGGTGTAACGCTCACTAACCAAATTCTGCGAACAGATCAGCGGTTTTATCCTGCCCTCGTTCTCTTGCAGTGCGATGATCCCTCCGTCACTTAGAAAGTGGCTTTGAGAACTAATTGTGACCGCGTAACTACCAACACTACGCACCCGCTCGCTTGTGAGTGGCTTACCATAATAGACAATGTCACACTGTTTATCCGTTGCGTTTACTAAGACAAGGGCCAAGTCGCGGATAGTTTTTCCTTCAATCACTTTTGCTAAGGTTTGCTTTACTTTGTCATCATCTTGGACACAAAAGTAGATGTGCGTTTTACTCGGTTCTTCATTCCAAAAAACAAAATTGCTGATCTGGTAGATATACACCGCCACCACTTCATGTGGTTGGAATTTGTTTGCTTGAGCCAAAAACGGGCAAAGCGATGCTATCAACCCGCAAAGCAGGCGGATTTTAAAATTCATAGCTGAGCCTCAAATAATGTATTTGTTCACTTTTAAATCGAGACACGGTATTGAGATCATCGGCACTGCCAACGCCACCTAAATTTTGCACCACTACCTCGACTTTAGGGTAACTAGGGGCGTATTGCCAAGACAGCCTCATATCTAAAGTGACAACATCATCTAAAGAAATGTTCTTATTTTCCCAATGCTGATAATAAATGGTGCTATCCCATTGCAGCTGTTTGTTGATGTCCCAAAGCAGTTGTAATGACAACAAATGCTGCTGTTCGATACTCGCCCAGAGCGCAGAAGCACCGTTGGAATAATCACCACCCTGCCAATCGAGATTGAGATGGAGGTAACTGTAGGCTGCGTAAACTCGCGTATCGCCCCTCACGCACCACTCTGCTGCCAGTTCAACGCCATGCGATGTGCCTTGGTAGTCATCGGTGGTAAACGCATTAATAATATCCCCTGCGTCGAAGGAGTCGACCATCACCACATTGTCGTGCAGCGAATAGTAGGCGGTCATATCTAAACTGATCTGGGGATGATAAGTGATTCGATAGCCAAGCTCGTAGCTTACCACTGACTCCGTTTTCAGTTGGTCGCTAGGGTTCACCACCACCTGTTTCGGCGTTGCATCGTAGTAAACAAAGTAAGAATTGCTGTCGATATAAGACGGCGCAACCACCGCTCTGCCTACGCCAGCCCAAATCTGCTGACTCTCAGAAAAGCTATACATAGCACGCAATTGAGGCGAGATTTCCAAAGCGGACGTCTGGCTAAAATACTCAGCTTTGACACCCAAGGTGGTGCTGAAGTTTTCGCGCCACTGTTTATCTATTTGCCCATAAGCATTAAAAATTTGCTCATGAGCGCGGCGCACATCATAGACACGGTACAAAATATCAACGTTATTCTCGTCCCACTCGGACAATTGTGCGCCAGAAAAATCAAGTTTTATGAAGCGTGCCCCAGCGCCAACTTGCCACTGTGTCTCACTATCTGAGTAATCGAAGTAGTTGGTATCAAGATCAAGAGTCGTGTACTTACCGGGCGCATCTTTAGCGTTGTCCTTGTTGTAATCAAACCACAAGGAACTCTCCCACTTCACTCCTTCGACCAGATATTGTGCATATTGCAGTTGACCAAAAGCACTTGTCGCCTGAACGTCAAGTTCCTTAGGTCCCCATTGACTCCCGTTCCAGTAGTACCAGTCGCGTTCATAACCATATTGATTGGCCCCAGCACGAAAGGTAATATCGCGATTTTCTTCACTATGGGCAAACAAAACGCCACCCGTCTGGTTGAGCCATGTCTCGCTGTCATAAGAGAGATCCGAGCGGTTACTTTTCTGCTTGTAGAATACCCGCCCTTGCGTCTCTCCGCTGATAGAAAAGCCTTGCCTCACGCCAAGCCCGTAGTCTTGCTTATTGCTGTAATTCCCTTCAACTAAGCTAGAAAGTGTGGATTCGGCGCGTTTAGTAATGATGTTCACCACACCATTGACAGCATTGCCTCCCCAAATACTACCCGAAGGCCCTCGCAGCACTTCAATACGATCAATATCAGCGAGCAGATAATCAATGCCAGGCCAATACACGCCACCATAGACCGGGCTGTAAACCGTTCTGCCATCGATCAAAACCAACAGCTTGTTGTATAAACCGCCGTGAAATCCTCTTGCTGAAACATACCACTCTGTTTCTGAGAATTTGCTGACACGTAAACCGGGAACAAGCTTAAGCGCTTCGGGGATGGTACGAACGCCGCTGCGCGCAATTCGCTCACCGCTTAACACGTAAACTGAGGCAGGAATATCGGAAAGCTTTTGCGCGGTCTTGGCGACGGTTTGTACTTCCACTTCCAGCATGCCTAACTCTTCAAGGCTCATATCCATGAGTTGTTTGAGAGCGTCTGTTCGACTGTTGGCATACACTGGATATGACATCAGGCAGATTAGATTGATTAGTGTTGCAATATTTTTCATATCAAGCTCGCCTGAACCTATTATTTTTACTACTGATTATTGCCACAAATCCCAAGCTCTACCGCAGATAGAAAACGTTTAATTGGCAAAGGATGATGTGGATCACTGTCATGACGGATTTTTTAAGACAACTTACACCAATTAACGGCAAGGACGGTTGAAATTATAGTGAATAAGCAAAGAGTTACTCTAAATTGCGACATGGGCGAAAGCTTTGGGATCTGGCCTATGGGTTCTGATGAATTGGTGATGCCGTGGGTTGACATGGCCAATATCGCTTGTGGATTTCATGCCTCAGACCCTCACGTCATGGCTAAAACCGTCGCCTTAGCGAAGCATTATAACGTCAAAGTCGGCGCACACCCGGGATATCAAGATCTTAGTGGTTTCGGTCGCAGAAGTATACCTCACACCGCCGCGCAAATTACAGAAATCGTCCTTTATCAGGTGGGGGCATTGAAGGCTTTCTGCCAATATCACGATGTGCCGCTCCATTATGTCAAACCACATGGTGCACTCTACAACGATATGATGGCCGATGAAGAGGTGTTTCGCGCCATTGCTGAAGCCGTTTCGGTCTTCGCTCTACCACTGATGATTCTGGCAACCACAGACAATCAGCGCTACCTAGACATTGCGGACATTTTTGATGTGCCACTGCTGTTTGAAGCCTTTGCTGATCGCAGTTATCAAGAAGACGGTCGACTTACCCCGAGATCGCAAGTGAATGCGGTCTACCACAATGCCGATGACATCTATAATCAAGCGATGCAAATCGCCACCTATGGTTGCGTCACTACCGTTTCAGGAACAAGAGTGTTATTGGAAGCCGATACAATCTGTGTGCATGGTGATAATCCTGAGTCTATCGCCTTGGTACAAAGGCTGAGCCAAACATTGGCCAAATAAGAGGAAGAGATTTGAAGAGCAATTGCTACCGAATTCAACCCGTTTCTGAATGCAGCTTAATGGTGCACTTTGCCGAGAGCGTCAATGAGCAGCAAGTAGGCGAATTGGCGAATCTGATTCGGCAGACTCTACCCAATGCACTGATGAACGTGGTTCCTGCCTATCGTTCTATCTTGGTGGAATACTTACCTTTTCGCTTGAGTGAATCGCAGTTGTTGCTTCAGCTTGAGCAACTGTTGCAAAGTAGCCAAGTTACCACATCCGTTCAGGCCGGACGCAACCATCGCATTCCCGTTTATTATGCCAAACAGACCGCGCTGGATCTGGAGACGTTTCTTCATCGCGGCTTGTCACTGGATGACGTTGTCGAGCTGCACAGTGAAACGCCTTATACGGTTTCGGCGATTGGCTTCACACCAGGTTTTGCGTTTTTGTCTGACGTTGATGAACGCCTCGCCGTTCCTAGGCTAGCTTCGCCACGTGTTTCCGTCCCGGCAGGCAGTGTCGCGATCGCCGAAAGTAAGACGGCCATTTACCCATCCGCCACGCCCGGTGGCTGGAACATCATCGGCCGATGCCCAGTGTCTGTGTATAACCCGAACGAGGTTCCCGTGACCCCATTTACTATTGGTGACACAGTGACTTTTTACCCGATCAGTGAACAAGAGTATCTCGAATTAGGAGGCACATTGTGACAACCCACGCGCTAAAAGTCATCAAACCGGGGTCACTCAGCCTGATTCAGGACTTTGGCCGATTCGCCCTTGCCCATCAAGGCATCACGCAAGGCGGACCGGTGGACGACTACGCCTACAGTTGGTCGAACCATTTGCTGGGCAATCCCGTCAATTGCACCTCGTTGGAAATCACCTTAGGTCAAGCGGCATTCGAAGTACTCAGTTCGTGTCAACTGGCGATCTGTGGCGGCGATCTCGATGCGCGTCTCAACGGACACCCATTGCACAACTGGAGCGAATTTCGCGCGCACAAAGGTGACATTCTCACTTTTGGCTTAGCAAAAAATGGCCTGCGAGCTTACCTCTCAGTGGTTGGCGGCTTTGACGTCAGTCCGCAGCTTGGCAGCACCAGTACCGTCGTGCGCGATCATCTCGGCGGCCTGAAACAAAACGGCATGCCGCTGATTGCTGAACAATTATTACCGTTTACGCCACACCAACCTAGCTCAAATAAAGCCCGCTCGCTGACTTTCCGTTTCAAGCCTGATTACAACTTGCCGTTAAAATTGCGCGTGATTGAAGGTTATCAAGCCGCGGATTTTGCTGCCGAGGAAATCGCGCTGTTTTACCAAACGCGATTTAGCGTGGATCCCAACTCAAATCGCATGGGATACCGACTGGCCGGAGGGACGATTTCGCCTCCCTATCAGGGTATTTTGTCGGAAGGGATTACCTTGGGCGCCATTCAAGTGCCACCGAATGGTCAGCCAATCATTTTGCTAAATGACAGACAAACGATTGGCGGCTATCCCAAACTAGGCTGCGTTGCCCGAATCGACCTTCCAAGACTGGCGCAAGCAAAACCGGGGCAGGAGGTCCGTTTTGTTAGAGGCGACCGCGAGGGTTTGCAAGATGTCTGGTGCCAATGGGCACGTTTTTTTGGTTACTGATTGCTTTTGTTTATATTGATAGCGAAGGATGAAAACACACTGCGCGAGAAGAGACCAAGGCAGCTTACAACGCCGCCTTGGTTTTTGCGTTTATTGATACACCCCTTCCCCCACCACTTGAGCTAACGATACTGGGTAACCGCGCTGTTTGGCTAATGTAGTGGCTACCGATTCGATCTCACTGGTGGCCAGTGAACAGGTGACCGGGTGTTCTTGTTCGATGTGGGTGGAGATAGGCTTACCAAACCACTGCAAGGCGATTTTCTGCGCTGCAAGCAAAGTCGACGAGCCTTTGACAATTTCGATGCAAGCATAATGGTTAGCAGAAAAGGAGACATCTGCCGCGCGCAGTGTTGCATCACGCCCGGGAATTTGCTGTGCGCCAAACAGCGCTTTGCCCGCTGGCTTGGCACTGATAAAGGCCGGCAGCAACTTGGCCGCGTGTTCAATCGCCTTTTGGGTGCGCAGTTGCAAAACCGATTCATCCCATCCTGAACGGATCTTTTTGACGTATTGTGCTGGCAACTTCGGCTGCGCAGAGCGAGGCGATGCTGCCACTAAACCATCTTCAAATAGCGTGATATCTTCCGTCATACCATGCAGTTGAAAATAACCGTCAGCGTATGGCGTGAGCTGCGCCATGCCATCTGGCGTGCCACGTTCGCCATGAAAAATCACTTCTGGCCAAGCCTCATGGCATTCTTGCCACTGCGTGACGTACGCCGCTTTAAATTCGACCATACGTTGCGTGGCCACGCCAACCACATCATCGAGTTCGCCCGTTTCAAAACCACATGCGTTGATCAAATAATCAGCGTAGATAGGTTGAGACAAACCAGAAACATCCAACTGCCATTTAGCCCCATCCCACTGCGCGTGTTGCAACTCTCGGTTACACATCACCGTCGAGGCCGGAAAGCGCTCAAGGGCAAGGGTGGCGATGGCAGAAAGACGAAACACACTCCAGCCATATTCGGCCACCATGATCACCGGATATTTAAGCTGCTCGAGATCAGTATTTTTGGCAAATGGAATGCACCAGTCGTCAAATGTTTTAGGCTGCTCAGGCTGAGTTAGCCTCGCCAGGCGCGCGAGATCAGCTTTGGAATAGAGTTTGAAGTAGTCGTCCGGCTTGCCAAGCACTTGGTTGCGGGCGTCTTCTCGAACTAGATCTCGATATGCTTCGCGAATAATAGCCAGCCTTGGTAACAGCTCTTCGGCCTCTCCCGCATCACTGCGCGGTACCGCAATGATGGTGGGGCGAATGTTGATACTGGCTGGAAAAAGTCTGACGCTGTCGATCGATTGCTTCAGGAGGTCAATGCATTGCTGCGTCGAGATCTCACGATAGAGATTTCCCCCGGCGTGCAGATGACAGATCGGCGGACCATTGACCAAGGAAGGCCCTTTTTCTATCAAGGTCACCGCATAGCCTAATTCTGAAAAATGTATCGCGGCCGTGGCGCCAGCGACACCACCCCCTACAACGGCGATATGTTTGTTGCCGGTGGACGAGTTCAAAGCGTTCATTATTCCACTATGTCTATGAATTCTGGGATTGAATTCTACTCGTGATTGAACGTGAATAAAATCACAAATTCGCTGTGGATTTCTCCGTACAGCAGGCGAAAAGCATAAAAATTTGCAACGTAAAGATGGCAATAAAATTATCAAAAAAATACTTGACTGATTTGTCTCGATTTCAGTTTCTCGGCCAAATGTGAATAACCCTCTCTGCGCAAGTCCGATAGGGCAAAGACTTCGCTCACTTTGCCTTCTTTTTGAGCTTCACTTATCCCAAAAGTTATCCACTGATTTTGTGGATAACTGGGATAAGACTAGGCGGCTATTAGCCATACGAGTTATTCATGGGTGTCAATAACTGTTTGATTAAACTTGATACAACCATGAACAATGTCGCCAACGCCAAGGTGGGCAATAGCAGCCACAAATGTGGATGCAGCGTAGCGGATAAGTCAAAGCCGAAACGCATCACCGCCGCCACCGTTGCTTCCGCGCCGAGAGCAGAAATCGCACTGGCAATCAGCGCCATGATGCCAAATTCCGCCCAAATGGTACGCGTGACCCGTTTTTTCGGCGCGCCCAATGTGCGGTACAAGCGGATCTCTTGCTGACGCTGCGCTAAACTCAGGCGCAACAAGGTAAAGATCAACATCACTCCCGCCATCACCCCCATGAGTGCCAAAATCGAAATCGACCACACTATCTGCTCAACCAGATCTTGGATCTTGCTCGCCATGGTGCGAATGTCGAGCACACTGACGGTCGGGTATTGCCGCGACAACTGATTCAGCAAAGATGTCTGGTGCTCTTCAATACGAAAGCTGACCAAATAGGATGCAGGAATAGACGCCATCACATCCGGTGTAAAGATGAAATAGAAGTTAGGCTTCATATCACGCCACTCAACGTGACGAATGGTGTTGACCGTCGCGTTGAAGGTTTGACTGTTCACCACAAAGGTGAGCGTATCACCAACCTCGATTCCCATCTCTTCAGCTACTTTAGCTTCAACCGATACGCCTTGCGTTGGCGTCCAACTGCCCGAGGTCACCTGATTATAATCGGGCAAGCTCGCCCCCCAAGTAAGGTTTAACTCTCGACTCACTGCGTCACTGCGCTCTTGGCCATCTGGCCGGCTATAACTGGTGACATTTTCACCGTTGATGGCGGTAAATCGGCCGCGAATGATCGGATAAGCCGGAGAACGATTCACTTGGTTCTGGTCTAAAAACGTCAAATAAGGGTCAAGTTCAAAGTCACTGATATTGAGCGCAAACACATTGGCGGCATCGGCAGGCAGTGTCCGCTGCCAATCTTTAAGCAGATCGGTGCGCACCAGCCAAATGATCGCCAATAACATGAGCGACAATGACAACGCCCCCAACTGCAACCCACTGCCGAGTGCCGAGCGGTTGATGCGGCTCAGCGCCAGTTTAACGGAGGTAGAAAATGGTAAACGTGCCAATAGCTTACTCAGCGCTAAGCCAACAAAGGCTAGCACAATGAACAGCAGCATGATTGCCCCGAGCACAATCCACACCATGATGTTATTGTGGTAAATCGCCAACATAGGCAAAAGCGGCACCCCAATCAGCAGCCAGGTTTTCGATCGAATGGCTTTCTGCTGGTTGTCTGTTTGCATCACATTGATCGCTGATGTATGCAACAGAGCCGACAGCGGAATGCCCAATGCGGGAACCGCAATCAGTAACGCAGTCGCCAATGAGACTAAATACGGCGTAATGCCATACGATGGAAGCGGGTCCGGCAGCAGATCTTTCAATGGAATGCGCAGCAACTGCTCCAGACCTATGCCAATCAGGACGCCGATCACGGCCGCGCATACAAATAGCAGCGCTAGCTGAATCGCTAACCAACGCGCTATCCACGCTCGGCTTGCTCCAATGCTCTTTAACATCGCGATGGTTTGTTTTCGCGTGACAACGTAATTTTGGCAAGTCAGCACGAGTGTTGTCGCCGCCATAATGATGACAATCGCGACGGTCAGAGACAGATATTGATTGGTGCGTTCAAACACTTCGCTACTACGACTGGCACTCTCCTGATCGCGCCAACGATCACTCGGCGTCAGCTCAACGCTCTCTTTGACCTTAGCAATCGCTTGATCACTGCCGACGATAAAAAGACGATACTGCACACGGCTACCCACTTGAATCGCGCCAGTACGCGCTACATCCGTGTCGTGAATATACGCCGCTGGCATCTGTTGAAACGGATTGAAGCTTAATCCGGGTTCGCTCTCAATCACGCCAGAAACAACAAAATCTGCGTCGCCAATCGTGACATTGTCACCTTGCGTAACCTCCAGCCTTTCCATAATCCGGCTATCTAACCACAGTTCCCCCGGGTTCACATGCTGAGCGCGAGTTGTGTCGCTGCGCAGGCTCAGTTCACCAAGCAGCGGATAGCTCGATTGCACTGCCTTGACAGTGACTAACTGCATCCCCGTGTCACTAAAGGCCATGGTGGCAAAACGGGTCATTTTTGAGGTGGTAAGCGCTTCACTCTTGGCCGCATCGAGCAAGGTTTGTGGCAGAGGATTGGCGGAAATGAAGAGTGTATCGGCGGTGAGCGCATCTTTGCCCTGCTTGACGATCACCTGTTCCATACGCGTTGCCAAGGCCGATAAAGCGAACACCGCAGAGATGATCAGCACCAGCGCGACACTGATTGGCCAGAGATTGCCGTGGCGTATCTCTTCCAAACTCCAGGCGGTGAGCCTGCGATTTAATCCGTTTGACGCCATACTAACTCGCCTCCGACAGTTGACCTGCATCCATGCTAAACACGCGTTGGCAGCGCTGAGCAAGCTTCATATCGTGTGTCACCAACACTAACGTCGTGCCATGGTGTTGATTGAGCTCAAACAGCAGCTCAATGATTTTTTCTGCCGTGTGTTGATCGAGATTGCCGGTCGGTTCATCGGCAAACAAGATCTTCGGCTGGGCCATGAACGCGCGTGCCAAAGCCACCCGTTGCTGCTCGCCTCCCGACAACTGGCTCGGGAGGTGATCCACTCGCGAGGCCAAACCTACCGAGGCAAGCAACGCTTTACCTCGCTCGTTATCCTCCTCTTCCCCTTTGAGCAGACAAGGTAAAGTGACATTTTGCAGTGCGGTCAGGCTTGGAATGAGCAAAAAACTTTGGAAAACAAAGCCAATCGATTCACTGCGTAGCGCGGCACGCGCTTCATCGTCCAAACGAGACAAAGGTTGATCGAGCAGATAAACCTCGCCAGATGAGGAGACATCAAGGCCAGCTAAGAGTGTCATCAGGGTTGACTTTCCTGCACCGGAGGTGCCTACAATAGCCACACTCTCTCCTGCAGCGACTTCGAGATTGACATCGCTGAGGATGATTAACTTCTCATTGCTTGTAGACACTTGTTTACTAACGGATTTTGCTTTAATTACTGGAGATTGCATGGTCAGATTGTTTTCCTTAATGCTGATGTTAATCCTGTCGTGGACAGCAACGGCGGCTGAAAAAATTCTCATACTTGGCGATAGTTTAAGTGCAGGATACAACATGCCAGCCGAGCAGGCATGGCCAAGTTTGTTACCAGACGTACTAAAAACCTACGGGAAAGACGTACAAGTGATTAACGCCAGTATTTCAGGCGACACCACAGGCAACGGTTTGGCGCGCCTGCCAGACTTGTTAACCACCCACTCCCCCGATTGGGTGTTAATTGAACTGGGTGCCAACGATGGCCTCAGAGGTTTTCCGCCCAAAACCATCGCCGCGAATCTGTCACGGATGATCCAAATAACAAAGGCGGCGGGCGCGAAACCCGTGTTAATGCAAATACGCGTTCCACCTAACTACGGCAAACGTTACTCGCAAGCATTTTTCGATCTTTACCCTACCTTGGCAGAGCATCAACAAGTGCCATTGTTGCCCTTTTTCCTTGAGCAGGTGATCACTAAACCAGAATGGATGATGCAAGATGGCCTGCATCCCACCGCTGACGCGCAACCTTGGATTGCTGAGTTTGTTGCCGAAATGTTTAGCCAACATCTCTGATTTTAATGCCCTAGCTCAAATCATTTTACGTTTCTTTACGTTAGCCTAACTGCCTCTTTGTCCCCCAATCAGGAAAATGGCATGCGCATAGAACCACAAATTGATGGTGTTGTTGCCCGCTCAGCTCATCCTTATGGCTGTGAAGCTGCAATTAAACAACAAATAGAGTACGTAAAACGTGCGCCACAGATCACTCAAGGCCCTAAACGGGTACTGATCCTTGGTGCTTCCTCTGGATTTGGTCTTGCTGCTCGCATCGCACTGACGTTTGGCGGCGCTAAAGCAGACACCATCGGCGTCTCGTTCGAACGTGGTCCAAGTGAAAAAGGCACTGGCAGCGCGGGTTGGTACAACAACATTTTTTTCAAAGCACAAGCCCAAAAAGAAGGCCGTACCGCCATCAACATCGTCGGAGATGCCTTTGCCCAAGAGACGCGCGAACAAGTGATTGAAGCGATAGAGACCTATTTCGATGGCGAAGTTGACCTCATTATTTATAGCCTAGCGACTGGCATGCGGCCCATTCCGGGCAAACCCGGTGAGTTTTGGCGTAGCGTGATCAAACCCTATGGCCAGCCTATCACCGGCGCCTCCCTCGATTTACAGCATGACCGTTGGATTGAAACCACACTTGAGCCTGCCAGTGATGAGGAAGCCGAGCACACCATCAAAGTGATGGGCGGTGAAGATTGGCAAAGTTGGGTGGATGCGCTTATCAACACCGAATCCATCGCTGAAGGTTGTAAAACCATCGCCTTTTCTTACATCGGGCCGGAAGTCACTCACCCGATTTATCTCGACGGTACGCTAGGCCGGGCGAAAATCGATCTGCACCAAACCAGCCATGCGCTCAATTTGGAAATGGCCAATTTCAATGGCAGCGCCTACGCCACCGTCTGTAAAGCCTTGGTGACCAAAGCGAGCGTGTTTATTCCCGCGTTGTCTCCCTATCTGCTTGCCTTGTATAAAGTGATGAAAGCCGAGCAATGCCATGAAACCTGCATTGAACAGATGCAACGTTTATTTAGTACGAAACTCTATGGTCAAGCGAAAGTCGACGTGGACGGTGAACGCTTGATCCGCATCGATGAGTTAGAACTGGCTCCGCATATTCAGCAAAAGGTTAACGCTCTGTTGTCTGAAATGAACGGCGACAACTTTAAGCAACTTGGCGATTATGAAGGTTATAAAGACGAATTTTTAAAACTGAACGGCTTTGGCTTTGAGTCAGTTGATTACACTCAAGAGATTGATCTCGCTGACTTGAAAAAGTTGCGCCCTTAAGTCGCCAGTATATATGTCTTAAACTTGAGATTCTGTTTTTGACTGATGAAGTCCCGACCATATTTCGGGACTTTTTTTCATCTTGTTCTGCTTAACTCCTATACTTAACCCAAGTGCACTCTGCTCCCATTTGAGGCGCTCCATGTGACCACAGGATGTGGTGACAACGAGGATAAGGACTGCCAAGTCATGACGAAATTCAAAACGCTTGATTATCAAATTCCTGAACCAATGCAACACGGTTGGCAACGGATCGTCAATTTGCTTGCCGATATCGTTGGCGTGCCCGCCGCGTTGGTGATGCGTATTCACCCACAGCACATTGAGGTGTGCCGTACCAGCGAGACTCCGTTAAACCCTTACAAATTAGGCGATTCGGAAACGTTAGGTCACGGTTTGTATTGCGAGAGTGTCATCAATTCGAATACAGAGCTGATGATTCCCAACGCTCTGAGCGACCCGCTATGGGACAAAAATCCAGACATAAAATTGGGCATGATCTCCTATTGCGGTCTGCCGCTTCTGTGGCCAAATGGCGAGACGTTTGGCACCATCTGTCTGTTGGACGAAAGAGAAAATCATTTCAGTGACACTTATCGAGAATTGCTGCGCTGTTTTCGCAGCTCCATCGAAGCGCAGTTGGCCGTTGTCTATCAACATGAAAAACTGCTTAGGTTGAATAAAGCACTGCAACATCGCGTCGAGAGCCGAACCAGTAACTTGGCTCAGTTGAGCTTTTCACTGAGTCAGGAAAGAGACAAACGTCTTGCCGCCGAGCAGGATGCCGATTATCAGCGACAGCATGATCATGGCACTGGCTTTTTGAACCTCAGCGCACTGGAAAACCAGTTGCAAAGACAGTTAGAACAATCCAATCCCACCAACATTGCGGTCATCCATATCGGCTTTACCAATGCGCGCACCATTCAAGCCAAGTATGGTTTCGCCCTGTTTGAGGAGCTCTTGGTCGCGTATCGCAACCAAATTAGCATACCAGACGCGATGTTCACGTTAACTGGCCGCCCGGCGTCTCATGATTTGGTCATCGTCATCCAATCAGAGAGAATCGGCCAAATTTTAGAAACCTTGCTCTATCAGATTGTCGCTGTGGGTCAAAGCACCTTTAATATTGACAACAATGAGGTCCATCTGCACGCCTTTATCGGTGTTGCACTCTCAGATGCGCAGACAAACAGCGCCGAAGATTTACTCAGCCACGCCAATCAAGCCATGATAGTCAGTAAAGAATCCGGGCAGCGCTACACCTACTTCTCCTCAGCACACGCCGACGCGTTGTTGTATCACAACCAGATTGAAAGCTACCTATTGCAAGCAGTACGTAACGACGACCTTACGCTCTATTTTCAGCCCAAAGTGTGTCCCAACACCCACAAATGGATTGGCGCAGAGGCTTTGCTGCGCTGGAGCCACCCTGTGTTGGGGGATGTATCCAACGAAGCGCTTATCCATATGGCAGAACAAAATGGGCTGATTTTTGAGGTCGGTGCTTTTGTGCTGCGCGTGGCAATCGAAAAAGCCAAACAGTGGTCGGAAGTGGTTGAAAATTTCCGCGTAGCGGTCAACATCAGCGGCATTCAGTTGAAAAATCCGCTGTTTGCGGAACAAGTGCAGGATCTGCTAGAAGCTTATCAGCTCCCTTCTCACTATCTAGAACTTGAGGTCACAGAAAGCGGTTTGATCTCCGATGAACTGGTGGCGAAAGCGACGTTGAGCCGCTTACATGAACTCGGCGTGACATTGTCACTCGATGACTTTGGCACCGGATACTCTTCCTTCAGCTATCTGAAGAAATTCCCGTTTGATGCGATCAAAATCGACAAAAGTTTCGTCCAGCAAATTGAACATTCAGAGCAAGATGAAGAGATCATTCGCTCTATCATTCACGTGGCGAAAAAGCTCGATCTCGAAGTGGTGATGGAAGGTATCGAGACGGATGCGCAAGAAGCGTTTTTGATCCGTGAAGGCTGCGACATCGGCCAAGGCTTCTTATATGGCAAACCGATGCCGAGTAACGAGTTTGAGCAAGGCTTGTTCAACCAGAATTTCCTCGGCACTGCATCTTTTGCTTACCACACGTCATGATATCGGGCACAGACCCGATTTGGCTTTACTCTTCCTCCGGCGATTCCTATAATCGCCGCTTTTGTGTTTCTAAAAGGCTGATTGTTATGGACCTGTTGACTGCAAAACTCAAAAAGCTCGAAAAGCAAAACTATCGTGCCTACCAGCAGATAAAAGGACAATACAACTTTGGCGATTTCGACCTTTTCATCGATTATGTTCAGTCGGATCCCTTTGCTTCTGCGTCCCGATTCCGCGCTTTCCGTGCTTGGTCTTTAACTGGCCTTTCTTGGCTGCGTGATGAGTCGCCCGCTTATCAACTGGCTGCGCGTGATTTCATCGCCCGTAGCTTTGCAGAGTTTGCCAAGCAAGAATCCAGCGTTTCTATTGCGCTGCATGGTCAAACCGTGCTTGATAGCACTGCCGTTTTGTTTACAGAAGATGGTATTGAGCTGCGCTTTAGAGTCAATCTTCCGGCGGAAGGGCGCGATATTCTGGCGAAGAAGGCGCTGAATATTCTGACCTTCCACCTGCCCAAATTTATCCGCCGCGCGACCATCGAGCGAGAACTCGACAAAGAGGCGCTGATCAAACATTGTCAAACCGTCGAAGACCAAGAGTCGCTGCGCGAACAGTTAGCCAGTCACGGCTTAGTTGCGTTCGTCGCCAATGGAAGCCGTTTGCCACGCGTAGCGGGTAACTGCGATTTGCCCATGAAAGAGGCGGTGGAGTTTCAAGCGCCAGCCTCATTGCAAGTAACACTGCATGCGCCGAATCGTGGTTTTGTCAGCGGTTTAGGTATTCCCAAAGGCATTACCTTGATTGTCGGTGGTGGTTTCCACGGCAAATCGACGCTGCTGAGCGCCATTGAGCGCTCTATTTACAACCACATTCCGGGTGATGGCCGAGAGTACAGTGTCACCGACATCAATGCGATGAAGATCCGAGCGGAAGACGGTCGCTGCGTGCATCACCTCAATCTGTCGAACTACATCAACCATTTGCCGATGGGGAAAGAGACGGCCGATTTTACCACTCAGGATGCCTCAGGCTCGACATCACAAGCTGCTTGGTTACAGGAGTCGGTTGAAAGTGGCGTGAGCACTTTGCTGATTGATGAAGACACCTCAGCCACCAACTTTATGATCCGTGATGAGCGTATGCAGGCATTGGTTGCCAAAGGCGACGAACCTATCACGCCATTGGTTGACCGAATTGGCCAATTGCGTGACGAGTTGGACATCTCTACCATTATTGTCATGGGTGGCTCAGGCGATTATCTGGACGTTGCCGATACCGTAATCCAGATGCACGATTACCAAGCGGTTGATGTGACAGAAAAAGCGAAGCAAGTGATTGCATTGCACCCAACTCAGCGTCACAACGAATCTGAATCACCTTTGGTCACATTTCCGCCTCGCGCGTTAAACTGTCAGGCGTTGATGAACATTCTCACCGATGGCAAGTTCCGCGTTTCCGCCAAAGGAAAAGAGTCGCTACGCTTTGGTAAAGAGTTTGCGGATATCTCAGCGTTAGAACAGTTGGAATCATCTGACGAGGTGAATGCCATCGGTTGGGTTTGGTATCAGTTGGCACAAATGCCCGGTTGGTGCAACAACCCGGCAAAAGCTGTTACCGAACTACTGCAAGGCGCATGGTTTGAGAAGATGCCTCAGCATGGCGACCTCGCCAAGCCTCGCCCACTCGATGTGATGGCTGCGCTTAACCGCATGCGTAAGTCTCAGTTTCGCAATAACAACTAGGTTTTCAGCTTGATAACAAACGCCCTGCACAATGCAGGGCGTTTTTTATGTGGTGGACTTAATCGATGGTGAACTTCATAGATGGTAAATTAGTGACGCAAAACGTTCCAGGCTTCGCACAGAATGCGAAAGCGCTCTGCGTTGCCATTGTCGCGATCTGGATGCCAACGTAGCGCCAATCGACGCCAACGTTTACGAATGTCTGCGGCGGTGGCGTGTTGATCCAGTTCAAAAAGCTGCAATGCCTTATTTCTATCGATATCATCACCTTCGTGGTGCCCCACAAAACGGCGATATCGGGTCCAGAACTCATTTAACAGTCGCTTCACTTCCCCTTCATTGGCTTCGTAGTTTTGCCACTGCACATAATACTCACGCAGCGGATCATCGACATCAATGGTATGGCCAGCGCAGGCGTGGCTTGACATCAGCACGATATCCATCGCTTCCACTTGCAGCCAATTGTCTGGATACAGCGTTTCTTGCAGCTGATAGAGCGCGTTCATGATGAGAAAGTTGCGTTTAAATAGATCTTTCTCTGGCAGAGGGTCAAGCTCATAGATAAAACCCTGCTCACCTAAATGGGCGGCTAACGTGTGCACTTTCCATCCACTGGGCTGCTTACGAAGAACCTCCAATATTGGCCACAACAGCGGGTTTTCCATGTACGTCTGAAACGTACTCGCCAGATTGGTCTGCTCCTGCATTGTCTTACGCCTTTAATACTATTTGCTCAGATAAAGTTAAGTATGAACGGTAGGTTTACCTTGTTTCCTATTTTCATTCAAAGCCAACCCCGCCAATTTGTCGAGCAAGATTTCGTTTTGAATGTCAGTTCGTGAAGCAATGTACAAAAAAAGAGACAGCCGCTTGGCTGTCTCGTTCAGATTTACGCAAAAGATGGGCTTAAATCACACCAAGCTCACGCAGACGCTCCATCAAGTAACTATGCGCCGTGTAACGCTCTGAAAGCACCACCTCTGGTTTTGGATGAAGGAAAAGCGGCAGGGAAATGCGAGATTGTTCCTGACGCTCACCCGTTGGGTTGATCACGCGGTGGGTGGTGGATGGAAAGTAACCGCCGGAAGCTTCCTGCAACATATCACCAATGTTGATGATGAGGTTGCCAAAATCACAAGGCACATCAATCCAAGAGCCATCTTTCGCTTTCACCTGTAAACCCGGCTCGTTTGAGGCAGGTAACACAGTCAAGAGGTTGATATCTTCGTGAGCCGCGGCGCGAATTGCTCCCGGCTCTTCATCACCTTTCATCGGTGGGTAATGCAGCACACGCAGCAGCGTTTTTTCGCTACCGTTGATCATTTCAGACAGCGCGATTGAGAATTTCTCTTGCACCTCTTTTGGCGCGTGCTCTTCAACCCAGCCCAACAGCTCAGACGCGAACGCATTGGCGCGCTGGTAATAGTCTAGAATCTCTTCTTTCAGCTGAGCAGGAATTTGTCCCCAAGGGTAAACGTGAAAGTACTCTTTAATGTCTTTGACGCTGTGACCTTTAGCCACTTCAGAGACCGATGGGGGAAAGTAACCATCTTGGGTTTCAACGTTAAAGTGGAAATCGTGTTTCTCTTCAGTGCAAAAGAACTCGTACCAATTTTTGTAAATCGATTCGACCAACTCTTTCGGGATAGGATGATTTTTTAAAACGCCAAAGCCTGTTTCACGCAGGGACTTAACAAACTGCTCAGCGGCATCTTCAGCGAGATAATCGACGGTTTCCAGTTTCATGACTTTACTTCTGATTGTTGTTATTTAATTTGAGAGGCGGATTTTATCGCTCGCATCAAATGTAAATCAAACTTTAATGAAGTGTTTTAATGCAAACGATCAAATGTTGCGCGAGCTACCTCACATTCAACACCTTTTGTAAGCGTCTCTCCAACGACAAAGCAATTGAACAACGTTCATTATGCTGTCATCATTCGCCTGAATATCAACAAGGAACTGCTGCATGAAATTGAACCGTACACTGCTGCTTTTTGCCATTGCTTATCTATCCATTTTTCTTTTTTCTGCTATTGCTCCGAGCTCTCGCGCGGTTTGGATTGCAGAGATCATTCCCGCCGTGGCGATTTTTGCTGTGATCTTGTGGCTTAGCCGCTCGTTTCAATTTAGCCAAACGGCCTATCTACTGATGTTTGCTTGGCTGGGGCTGCACACCATTGGGGCGAAATACACCTTTGCTGAAGTGCCTTTTGACTGGTTTAACCAACTGATTGGCTCTGAGCGCAACAATTTTGATCGAATCGCCCACTTTTCTATCGGTTTATACGCCTACCCAGTAGCCGAATACCTTGTTCGTCAGCACAAGCAATCTGCTCTGTTTGCTTCACTATTCGCGTTGTTTGCCATCATGAGCTTGGCGGCAGGCTATGAGATTGTGGAATGGTGGTACGCAGCCCTCGCCGGTGGAGACGAAGGCATTGCATTCTTAGGCTCTCAAGGAGATGTGTGGGACGCGCAAAAAGATATGTTATGCGACACTTTGGGCGCAATCAGCGCGCTCGCGTTATTACAGCTCCAGCGTATTGGCCGCAATCCAGCTTAAGTAAGGATTAAAGCCATCTTGGATTTCCAGTTGCACAATTTGCGGTACTTCGTAATTGTGTAACTGGCTGATTTGTTCTTCAACTTGAGGATATAAGTCTTTGCGAGTTTTGATCACCAGCAAGGTTTCCACGTCCTGACACACCTCACCTTGCCAAACGTAATGACTGTTGATCGCCATTTCTTGAACACACGCCGCCAGTTTTTGCGTCAATAATGCTTTGATTATCTGATTTTTGTTGGCTTCGTTATTGGTTGTCGTCAACACGACACAGAAGGCTTGCTTGTTATCGACCATGGCTTTCCCTTAGTAACTGAACGAAATGGTGCGTTTTTTCATCATCCACGCCTTTCTTAGTATAGACACCGATATTGCCACGCTGCTCTTGATTCACCACCAGCGTTTCGATTTGATGCTCAGCCATCCACAGGCACATTTTATCGGTGTACGGCATCACGGCATCGCTGGCTTTGAGCAGATCAAGGCTGGCAGAGAGTGAGTCCACATCGTAAATCGCCCGTCCTTGAAAACGCTGGTTGGCTAAATCAAACGGTGAGCTCATGTGCTCAGCCAACACCGAGCGATGCCTTGCATGATCAGGCGTAACACGCAGGAGCGCAAAGTCGTTTTGCGCTATCAAACGCTTACTGGTGTCGGTTTTGTATTTCTGCAGCAAAGGATGTCCGCGGCGAACAAACAGCGCCTCGTAATCACGAAACAGAGGAATAAAGTTAACTTGGCAGCGTTCATGCAGCCCATGCACTTCATGGCCAATAAAGAGATCAATCTCCCCCTGTACCAAGTGGTGCATCAACGAGAGATTGTTCCCAAACTCGAGATGCAGCGAACAATTGGGCACTTGTTGCTGGTATCGGGCGATCGCTTCACGCACAAACAACTCCCACCACGCCTCTCCTGTCCCCACTTTCAACTTGCCACAGTGGCGCTGTTGCATGTCCATCATCTGGTGGATTAGCTGAGAGTGTTTTTCTTGCTGCTCTTCGACGTAGTTTCTAAACAGACGACCATATTCGGTCAGTTCTACCCCTTTAGAACGGCGATGAAACAACGCAACGCCCATATCGCTTTCGAGTTTTTTAATCGCTGTGGTAAGCGATGGTTGGCTGATATTGAGCTTTTCAGCAGCTTGTTTGATGTTGCATTCGCGTGCCACCATCAGAAAATATCGATAGGTTCTATTCATAGCATTCAGATAAAAGTCACATTTTACACGCTGCATTCCTGTCCAATTTCACGCAGCAGGCAGAGTATACGTAATGATATAGCTATTATCTATATCAAGAGGCATGCATTCTATTTTATCTGCCGCCCACTTCTCACTATAGTTAGGCATAAAATGTGAGTTTAGAAGGCAGAACAAATGGAAACAAAATGGTGGCATGACGCGGTGGTTTATCAGATTTACCCGCGCAGTTTTTGTGACTCAAACAACGATGGCATCGGCGATATCAACGGCATCATTAGCAAGCTTGATTATCTGCAACAGCTCGGCGTTAACGTGCTGTGGCTCTCTCCGGTGTATAAGTCACCAATGGACGACAACGGTTACGACATCTCGGATTACCAAGATATCGCGGCTGAATTTGGCACCATGGATGAGATGAAAACGCTGCTGGCCGAAGCCAAACAGCGTGATATCAAGATTGTGATGGATTTGGTGGTTAACCACACTTCCGATGAACATCCTTGGTTTATTGAAGCGAAAAAGTCCAAAGATAATCCCTATCGCGATTACTATATCTGGCGAGATGCCAAGCCCGATGGCAGTGCGCCTGATGATCTAGGGTCCATTTTCGGTGGCAGTGCTTGGCAGTGGGATGAAACCACACAGCAGTACTATTTCCACCTCTTTTCCAAACGCCAACCGGATCTGAACTGGGAAAATCCTAAAGTTCAACAAGAAGTGCACCAAATGATGAACTGGTGGATTGAGCAAGGTATCGGCGGTTTTCGTTTGGATGTGATCGATTTGATTGGTAAAGAGATCGACAAAGGCATCACAGGTAATGGGCCAAGGTTACACCCGCTGCTGCAAGAGATGAATCGTGCCACCTTTGGCGACAAAGATCTGCTCACCGTTGGCGAAACTTGGGGCGCAACGCCGGAGATCGCCAAACTCTACAGCGATCCAGCGCGCCACGAGCTTTCTATGGTGTTCCAGTTTGAACACATTACGCTCACCTGGCAGCATGGCGATAAGTGGAACCCTATTCCGTTGGATCTAAAACAGTTCAAACAAGTGCTGACTAAATGGCAAACCGAACTGGCCGATCAGGGCTGGAATTCACTGTTCTGGAACAATCATGACTTACCACGTGTGGTGTCCAAATACGGCAATGATCGAGAATTGCGGGTAGAATCCGCCAAAATGCTCGCAACGGCGCTCCATTTCCTCAAAGGTACGCCTTACATCTACCAAGGGGAAGAGATTGGGATGACCAATGTCGCTTTTGATTCGTTGCAGCAGTACAAAGACATTGAAACGCTCAATTTCTATCAGGTAAAAACGCAGTCTGGCGTCTCACACGAGCATATGATGCAAGCGATCCATGAAAACAGCCGAGACAACGCCCGCACCCCGATGCAGTGGTCAAATGAACCTCATGCTGGTTTTAGCCAAGTGGAACCGTGGATTGAAACCAATCCAAATTATGGAGCGATTAACGTTGAGCAAGCGTTAGCCGACCAGAACTCGATCTTCTATCACTACCAGAAGTTGATTCAGTTGCGCAAAGCTCACCCAGCGATTGTGTATGGTGATTTCACCCCACTGTTTGAAGACCACGACAGTGTGTTTGCTTACCTGCGCAAACATCAGGATGAAACTTTGCTGGTGATTAACAACTTTAGCGAAACGGCGCTGAGTGTTGAGCTGCCCGAAGCGTTAAGAAACCAGTCGGTGGAATGTTTGATTTGCAACTATGAAGCGAAGCAGCATCTTGACGTGACATTGTCACTCAAACCATATGAATCTTTGGCATTTAAGCTCAATTAAACAACCATTTGAATACGCAGAGGCCCGATATTGGGCCTCTTTTCTAACTCGCAGATCTTCAATTTTCGTTTTCAAGCTGCAGATCGGGCTTAACCCAGACTTGGCTAAAATCAAACCAGCCTAGCGCATTGCATTTGGCGTTTTGCAGCGCACCACTATGATCTTTGTTGACACCAAGCCAGCAGTGGAACATTGGGATCACTTGGAAACTTTTCACCAACTGTTTACCAATCTCTCTGGCAGGAAAATCGTTTAGCACGCCACTGCGCCAACTCTCCACCAGCGCCAGCCAACGCTGGAAATCGTAGTCTGTGCTCATGGATTCCATATTGCTGTAATCAAGCAGCCACCCTGCCAACGCGTCTTCCCGGTTGGTGGCAATGCCCATCGCTTTGAGCCAAATGTCGACCTCTTCAGGTTTTTCTAAGGCGCAATCGTATTTGACAAAATCAACCTCGATTCGATAACGCTTTAAGATGGTTTTAATCGTTTTGGCGATCACAGGAAACATCGGGTGCTTGGCTTGATAAGCGACCGAAATACGTTCCAGCTCGCCCGGCGGCTGGGCGTTTGGATTGGGATAAAGATCAATCCAACCCGGTTTGATGCCGTACGCTTGCAGCAAACCAAGTTCGATCACTTTGTCCTGAGGCACATGACTAAACAGTTGATAGCCATTGAGCACGGCGGATAAAAACTCCGCCCAGCGCGGATCTTTCGCCACACCGCTACGTTTATTGAGCAGTAAAAAGGTGCAACCGGGATCGAGTTCAACCTCATCAGAGCGCGACGAAGCGTTCATGATCGGCTTACTTAAACTTGGATAGACCATCGAGGAGTACGATTCATCGATCACCCACACCTCCACTTGGTCGAGCAGTGGACGAAAGCCGAAATAGCCATCGAAAGCTCTTAAAATCAGTCGCTTATCGTCATTCGATTGCACCATGTATGGGCCCGTACCCACTGGGCGAATATGATAGTCTTCACTGCGCAGTCGCTGGGGCAAGAGAATTTTCGCCTGCGATTCACTCAAGGCCAGCGGCAAGTACAGATCGTCTTTAAACAGCCGAATATCCACTACCCAAGGACTGGGCGAGCTCACCGATTGCACATGGGCAAAAAGGTTGAGGTGATGTAACTCTCGCAGGCTTTCAATCACCATTTCGGTGGTCAACAGCTCACCATTATGAAAGCGCACTCCCGGACGAAGATAGAATCGCCAATGCGCTTTTGAGAGCATTTCCCACGTATGGGCCAGATCTGGCTGCAGCAGATCGTTGTCGTCTAGCTTGGTTAAACCACTAAAAATTTGCCGAGCGATATGAATTTCGGTGCGGCGCATTTGCAAGTGCGGGTTGAGCATCGACAGCGGACGATAATAAGGCAGACGCACCACCTGCTCGCCTTCGCGATGTGAGACACCAAGATAGCCTTGGATCACTTGCGTCAGCTTCGCCGCGTCACTGTCGAGCACTTCGAGCGCCTGACCAATTTTCCCTTCTTCGAGATACCGTCTGGCGAGATTTTCACTGACGTCGGCTTTGCTGCGCTTGAAGATCAGCGTCGAGAGCTTACCCCGCCCTGCCGCCGGATGCCATTCGATCCAACCTTCTTCTTCCAGCTTGTTAAGGACAATGCGGGCATTTCGGCGGGTACAGAAGAGAATTTCGGTGATGTCTTCCAGTTGCACTCCGCTATTTTTGCCATCGAAGTGCTGAAAAAGGGTTTCGAATTGAACTCTAAGACGCGGGCTACTCATAAAAAGGGAAATCAAGTCGTCAATTTTCGTGACTACCAGTTTCCCTATTTTTCAAAGTGAGTGCAAACGATTTTCTCTATTCGATAGCAACGCCAATTTGCGCTGAAATTTCAGTAAGTTGGTTTTCGTTGTCCAGTTTTACCGACCATTTACATTCCGCACCATTGGCAACAATCACATTCGCACCACGGCCAATTAACTGCAACGCGTCTACCTGAGCTTGTAGAGTGATACCGGAGTGGCAAGCCAATTTGATCACCACTTCGTGCAGTGTTGCAATGATCTTCCCTTGGCTAAACTCAACCACCATCGCTATACGCCCCGCTCTTTATGCTGTTTGACCGCAATCGTTAACCGGCTGGTGCACACCAATCTTTCCCGTTCATCGCTGATGTTAATTTGCCAAACTTGAGTCGAAACGCCTAAGTGCAACGGTGAAGCGGTACCGATAACCAAACCACTGCGCATCGGCCTTATGTGGTTGGCGTTAATGTCTAGGCCGACACAGTAGTGCCCCGGACCGACACTGAAATTGGCCGCCAGTGACCCCAAGGTTTCGGCCAACACCACCGACGCACCGCCATGCAGCATGCCAAGTGGCTGATGAGTGAAGCTGCACACGGGCATCGTCGCCGTGAGCGTTTGATCAGTAAAATCGGTATATCGAATTTGCAAGTGCTCGATCAAGGTGTTCTTAGAGGTCGCGTTTAAGGTTTCAAGATCAATCGGTTTTTTCCAGATACTCATCGTTTTACCTGATTTTGGTTATAATCGGCGCTAGTATATACCCAAAGTTCGATGATATGGAGATGGTGATGTCGACACGATTAAAAGCCGCAGCCCTGCTCGCTGTCGCTGGCCTTACAGCTTGCAGCTCTTCCCCGACCGGGCGTAATCAGCTACTGATGTTTTCTGATGCGGAAATGTCTACCCTCGGGGCAAACTCTTTTGAGCAGATGAAAAAAGAGACGCCGATTAGCCAAGACAAAGCCCTCAACCAATATGTCCAGTGCGTGGCAAAAGCGATCACCAATACGATTCCGCCTCAGCCCAGTTTCAAAGAGTGGGAAGTGGTGGTGTTTGACAGTGAGCAAGTGAACGCGTTTGCTCTACCTGGCGGGAAAATCGGTGTTTATACCGGGCTACTCAATGTTGCGGTCAATCAAGATCAGTTAGCCACTGTGATTGGTCATGAAGTCGCCCACGTGTTGGCAGAGCACAGCAATGAACGTCTCTCACAAAGCCAGATAGCGAATGCCAGCTTGCAACTGGCAAACGTTGCCATCGGCGCATCGGAATACAAAGAATATCAGAAGGTGACGATGGCGGCGCTCGGCGTTGGCGTGCAGTACGGCGTGATTCTGCCTTATGGCCGCACCCAAGAATCGGAAGCAGATTTGGTCGGTTTAGAGTACATGGCCAAAGCAGGATTTGATCCAAACCAGAGCATTGAACTTTGGAAAAATATGGCCAAAGCGTCTGGGGGTAAACAACCACCAGAACTGCTTTCTACTCACCCTTCACACAACACGCGGATAAAAGATCTGCAAACCAAGATAAGCCAGCTACCCAAAAGCAGCGTGGCTGCACCAAAATGCAAAGCGTAAACCTATCGCAGCGCAGATAGACAAAGAGCTCCAAAACTCGGAGCTCTTTGTTTTTGCAAGCCATGTTTTTTCAGGTAATGTTTTTTGCAGACATTATTTAACTGCCGAGAATCAGCAGTGGCAGGCGCATCAACTCATCGCCTGTAGACGCAAAATGCCAAATGATGGCGACAAAGCTCATTACCGACACAACGTACCAAGTAAAAGAAATTGTCTGACCATTGCGTGTTAAGGGTAAAAGATGGCTGTTATGTCGGCCTCGCCACTCAAGCACTATCTCTAACATCCCCATAACCAACAAAAAACCAAACAGGGTTAAGCCGAAAGTGTACGAAAGATAAACGCCAGCCGCCGCCGTCAGTACGCCCCCCGCCAAGCCGACCCAGCTGTTCATCGAAAAAGTGATGCTCTTGAGCACATGTCCGCCATCCAAGGGTAAAATTGGCAGCAAGTTAAACAGGTTTAGCAAGGCGTTAAACACGGCTAAAGCGGCAAAAAACATCTCTCCGGTCAACCAATAGATCAACGTCAGCAGCACACTCAATATTAAGCCAAAGAACGGCCCCATGATGGAGATAACGACATCCTGCCAGCGAGTGTTAATTTTCTCATCACTGAGCGCCATACCACCAAAAAATGGGATCAAATAAAACCCTTTGGTTTTCATGCCGAAATATTTCATCGCTCGTACGTGACCGTACTCATGGATCACCAAACAGGCAATCAATGCTAAGGCAAACTGAAAAGAGAACAGCCAAGAGTACGCCGCCAAACTCATCGACGCTAACGCTACTTTAATCAGCTTGGCACTCTTTAGCGCTTTCATTCCCAGCGAAACCAAGCCGATCAGGCTGAACTTACGCGGTTCTTGCCTTGGGGTAAGCGGCGTTTGCTGCTCGATGTCCTTTTCTCTCCGAGTACCTTGAGCGCTTGTCTCGCCATTGACTAAACAATGATAGTGAAACTCAAATGGCTGCCAATGTAACTCTCCCTTTACTTCACAGCGCAGCTCCGCTTCACCTGCCATTAACACGAACTGGTGATGGAAAGCGGCATCTTGCCCTTGCGTTGCATCGATTTGAGACACTAACGCGTTATCCCAAAAAAGTTGCTGCCACCCAGCCATTGACCCTTCTAAACGTAAAGGACGGCCAAGAAATTCAATATGTAGTAGTTCCAAAATTAGACCTGAGATAAGCGAAGTCAATGGTTGGCATTATGCCTTTGTGCAGGAGAGGTGAAAAGAGATGAAATTGGCATAAACGCCTCTCTGTCTGATGATTCTTATAAAAAAGCACTAAACAATTCTGGTCGTACCATTCTTAGAAAAAAAATCTACATAATACAGCGCCTTATAAATTGTCATTTGACCTATGCATCAAATCTAATGCTTAAAAGAGCAGCAAACTTTGACAAGTTTATAAACATTCACTTAACATTACATTTACATTGCAGACTCATAGACGCACTCTTTGTGTTTGCGCTACACAACAAACAACAATTACAAGGACTTCAGTCCACAATTATGAACCCTAGGAGGGTCAAGGATGAATAAGAAGCACTGCTCTCTGCTTGCAATCTCAGTATTGTTTGCGTGTCATGCTAATTCCGCCGGCTTCCAAGTTGCGGAGCATTCAGCATCAGGCCTTGGCAGAGCATTTTCCGGTGAAGGTGCCGTCGCCGACAATGCCTCTGTACTCGCTCGCAACCCAGCAGCGATGACTCTTTTCGACGTAGCGCAGTTTTCTGGCGCTATCTCTATCGTTGACCCTGAAGTCAACGTCTATGACAAAACCAGCAAAGAGCAGTCTGACGACGTGGCTCCGCTACAGGTTGTACCAGCGGCTTACTACATCAGCCCAATAAACGAAAAATGGGCATGGGGTATTGGCCTGTTTACTAACTATGGCGTGGCAACCGACTACCCCGACGATATTTCAGCAGGAGATATGGCGGGTGACACGGCACTGGTTTCTGTTGGTCTCAATCCCAATATCGCCTATCGCGTCAACGAAGCATTGAGCGTCGGTGCTGGGGTTAACTTCGTTTATGCCCACGCGGAGCTGACCCGCCATAAAGGTTCACTTGCTCCTCTATTTGGTTCTAATGATAAATCTGAAAACTTGATTGGTATGACTGGCACAACTTTTGGCTATGGCTGGAACGTTGGCGCGCTGTATGAACTCGGCGAAAGTACTCGTTTTGGTTTCGGTTACCGTTCTAAAGTCGATCTTGATTTCGATGATGGTGAATTTAGCAGCTACGATTCTGGCATTGCCACTTCAGCTAAAGTCGATGGCCGTTTGCAAATCAGTCTGCCAGCGATTATGGAACTCTCCGCTTATCATCAGCTAAACGATCAGTGGGCGATGCATTTAGGCTGGCAACAAACCGATTGGAGCACGTTTACCGAGCTCAAAGCAACCAGCCCAGATTGTAAAAATGGTGTGTGTTTCTACAAGCCGGAAAAATACGAAGACAACAACCGTTACTCTGTTGGTACTACCTATGTGATGGATGAAACTTGGACCTTCCGAGTGGGTTTTGCCTTCGACGAACAAGCGGGTAAAGCCACCTTGAGTATTCCTGATAGTGACCGTACATGGTACAGCGCAGGTCTGACTTACAACATGAGCAAAAACATGACGCTAGATGCGGGTTTTGCGTTAGTGAAAAGTAAATCAGGCCCATTTGAAGAGACCAACGCGGCGGGTCAAAAGTTTGAATTCGACGCAGAAGGTACCGCGTACATCAGCGCAATTCAAATGAACTACACCTTTAACTAATCAGGATTGACGGAGTAACACAATGAAACACACATTTAAGCTATCGCTGCTATGTTCAGCAATCCTGCTCGCTGGTTGTGGCGATAACACTGAAAGCTCAGGAACTACAGGAAAGGTTACTTTTGAACCAAACGTACAAACACTTCTGGGGCGTGACGCTTCAGTCAAATTCGTTCTAAAGGGTTCTTCAGCAGATGTGCCTTTGCCTTCCTTTTTACTTTTTGACACTAATGATCACACTTTAAACATACCTATAAGTGCTGGCAAATCTAGCAGCTTAGATAACCCCGAAGTCGCGATGGGTGAATCGGATGGTTGGAGTACCATCATGCCATTCAGCATCAACTTCAACTTCGCTGATGGTGTGACGTTACTGAACGATACCGTTGTGATCAATGGCTCGCCATTTAGCCAAAATCTCAATGCGGGCATTCGAGTTGCAAAGGTTGATGTTGACCTAGCGACTGGAGCAATGACTAACTTTACTGCACTAACTCCTGGTGTTGATTTTCTTGCCGTCACTACCGATTTGAAGAGCATTAAAGTCCTTCCTCTCAAAGGTCTAGATCCTGCTTCAAACTACATCTATGCACTTACAGATTCGATCAAAGATAGCAACAACAACCCGTTAGGTACATCCAGTTCATATGCAAGCTTGAAAACTTCAACAGCTCAATCTGGATTATTGGCGGCACCACAAAAAATTATCTGGAACATTGAAAAAACCTTCGAAGATAACAATCAAGTCACCAGCAAAGATGAAATTGTTTACTCTTCTTGGTTTACGACTGCATCAGCGGGCAATGTAATGCAAGGAACAAAAGCAGCGATTGCCGCCTCAGTGAATCCTGCTGTTAAGCCTGCTGGTGTTTGGAAAGGAACCGCGAACCCAAACAACCTCTCAGCTGACGAGCTCAACTCGCTTTACAGCATTGACGCAGACGATGCTGGTGCCGATTTCGGCGCAGCAGTCACCAATGACCCACTTTTCAAAGCGGCATTTGGTGATGACAAGGCCAACGCACTAAAGAATAGTTACGAGGAGTTAACAGCTGCCGTACCGACACTAGATTCCATTCAAGTTTTTCGTGGTACGGTCAAACTGCCCTACTTCTTGAGTGATCAAGTCAATGGTAAAGAGTGGAAAACACAACCTTGGCGCAGTGGTATGCCAAGTGTGTTTAAGATCCTAAAGACCTTGAGTTCAGGCTCTAACGCTGATAAAGCAGCGATTAGCCAGCAGTTAATCGATTTAGGTTTTACGGATCTGCCAGCTCAGCTCTACTCTGTTCAGCATCAAGCACTTCTTGTTGGTGCGAAACTGACATTGGCCGATGGCACTCAACTGGATGCTGATCGAATTATGACCAGATACAGCGCAGTTCCACAAATTCGTGCAGTGAAAGAGGTTCCTTTCATTATTTTTGTTCCTAAGGGAACGGGCACGGACGACGTACCGTTACTGCAATATCAGCACGGAATTACTAATCTTAAAGAAAGCGCTTATGCTTTGGCATTAAGTCATATCAGTACCGCTATTAAAACGGGTAAAACACCTTATGCGTTAATTGCTATTGATCAACCATTGCATGGACAACGTGCCTTGTCTGATGGCACCGTAACAACGCCAAGTACGCCTACGGTCTTTATGAATCTTGAATACTTGCCAGTGGCAAGAGACAACATTCGCCAAGGTGCTATTGACGGATTAGGGCTACGTTACGCATTAAACTACGTAGATCCAGCGGAAGTGGCTTTCCAAACAGTAGACCAAGCCAATGTTTCTCTTATTGGCCACTCTATCGGCGGCATTACTGGTATTAGTAGCTATGCTGTTGCTAATACATCAGTTAATCCAGCGATTGATTCAAAGTTTAGTTACAAGACAGCAACATTAGCCAATCCGGGTGGCGGTATTGCACCGTTCTTGCTTGAATCAGAGTCATTCTCGCCAATCATCAAGCACAGTATCACGGCTACGGCAGTACCAAGTTACTTAAATTACTACGCGAATACATGTCCGACCAAAGATGACCCAGGCGCTTGTTTCAATAGCTTCTATAGTGATGCAGATGCCGAAACGAAAAGTACCATCGATAATACTTTGACCTCATTCACTTACGCCGCCCAGACCGTGTTAGATAGCGTTGACCCATTCAATATCGCCTCTCAAGTAAGCGGATCTCTGTTGGGTATTCAAGCTAATGGTGATGCAACTATTCCTAATAAAGTGTCGAACATTCCGACAGCGGGTACAGAGCCACTGTTTAAGAAACTCGGATTAGTGAATACGGCTACTGATGCCACTGGTACACGTGTCGCTTCGTACTTTGATGAGTCATCCAATGCAACCCACTCTACGGTAGTTGCTCCAGGATCGGGGGAAGAACTCGCTCATGGTGAAATGAGCTCTCAGATTGTTCAGTTCACACGCACCGAAGGAAACGGTGACGGTTCGTTAACTGTTAACGCAGGTTTGCTAGACGCGAGCAAGTAATCCCAAGATTACCGTGTTGAGTCAATGCCCAGTGTTCTCTATGACACTGGGCATTTTATTAGAGGATATATAAGTTGAGCATTTGTTACTTAACCGAATCCTCTTTTTAGATGGGAAAATCTGTAAAATACTCACTTTAATTTTCTAAACCCTTTTAATTCTCAGGATAAAGTGGATAATACCGCCTCAAATTAATACTACTAAGGTGAGTTCTCATGTCTATCGAAGCAACTCTGCTGGATCGTTGCCAGTCTAAATGTGAATTGTGTTCTTCTGATTCTTCGCTATCGGCCTACCCGGTACCACCGCACACTCACGTGACTGTGGATACTGCGATTATGGTCTGTGACAAGTGTTTGAGCGAAATCGATGAGCCAAAAGACATTAACCACTGGCGTTGCCTAAGCGACAGCATGTGGAGCCAAGTGCCAGCCGTTCAAGTGACAGCATGGCGCCAACTGACTCGCCTCAACACCGAAACTTGGGCTCAAGATGCACTCGACATGATGTACATGGAAGAAGAGCAAAAAACTTGGGCGATGAAAGGCATGTCAGCAGATGACAAAACCGTTGACTGCAATGGCGCTGAGCTAAAGAAAGGTGACGATGTTACTGTTATCAAAGATCTGCCAATTAAAGGCTCCAACCAAGTGATCAAACAAGGCACTGTGATTCGTGGCATCAGCCTGAGCGATGACCCTAAACTGATCTCTGGTAAAGTGAATGGTGGTCAGTCAATGTACGTGATCGCAGAATACTGCCGTAAGAAATAAGCCGTGCTCGTTTCAGAAATTAGGCGTCTCAATGAGGCGCCTTTTTTATTTTTCCGTTAGATGGCATAGCCCCAAACCGCCTCATCCGAGCGAGATCACCTTACCGAGCTTTTTGCCAAAATCCACCCAATTTAGCGCCAAAAACATTAATCAACGCACCAAGCACAATCAATGCCCCGCCGAGGAAAGTCCAAAAAGAAGGGATTTCGTTAAATAACCATACCCCTAACAACGCAGAAAAGACGATTTGCACGTAAGAATAGGCAGACGCTTTCCCAGCGGTTTGCGTTTGCATTGCCTTGGTTAAACCAAACTGGCCAATTTGAGTAAAGATACCGACTAAAACCAAGGCAAAAACCAACCAGAGATCCGGAAGAACAAAGTCATCACCAATTAAAAGCGACGCTGTCGGCAGTGCGACCAAGGGAAAGTAAAAAATGATCACTGAGCTGTCTTCGGTGCGGCTTAACTTTCTCACTATCACATACGCTATTGAGCTACCGAATGCACCAAGCAAGGCGATAGCAACACTGAACATCGGCAACTCGTTTGCCGCATGCTGACCAAGTGTTGGGTAGACCATGCAAAAAAGGCCGAGTAAGCACAGCCCAATGCAGGCCAGAGTGGATATCTGAACCCGCTCTTGCAAAAAGAGGACGGCCAAAAGCGCTGTAAACACCGGGTGGACGTATTGCAAAATAGTAGCTTCAGCCAAGGGCAAGGTGGTCACTGAGTAGTAAACGCACATCAGTGCAACGGTACCAACCGTGCCACGGGCGAATAGCAGTGCTTTATTGTTGCCCCAAATCGAGATGCGTTTTCTTTTTACATCCGCGTAACTGAGGATAAGAGACACCAACGCACGCGCGGCGACAATCTCAAACAGCGGAATACCATGCACGCTGACGTATTTCACACTGGCTGACATCAGCGCAAAGCCCAACGCAGACAAAAGCATATAACGCACGCCAACAGGCAGCCAGGATTCGAGTTTTGCAGACATAGGAGGAAGGAGTAAGAATAATTTGCGTTACTGTATCACAGCGGGTTAGCCACAAACCACGCCTTTACCGCATCAGGAGCAGAAAAAATAAAAGCCGACATTGGCATCGGCTTTTGTTTTCTTTGCGCGAGATTAACGGTACATACCGATATCTCGTTGCAGATGTACTGGCAATTCTTCTGCGTAATAACTGCGCTGAGCACTGTTATCGACAAAAAGAATATCCAATAGGTGAGCAATCAATCCTTTGAAGTTAACCGAGTAGGTTCTCTTATCCATAGAGGTTGGTAAAGCTACATTGTTGATGTGCATCGCTTGTGCCATGATTGCCTCTCTTAAAATCTTTCAACTTTTTCGTTTCGTTGGCCAAATAATAGGGCTTTTTTTCATGGTCAAAAAATGACTATTTTTAACCATTCGGATTATTTTTTCTAATGAAACAAGCCCTTAACACACACCAAGATTAACCAATACTCTTTTATGCATTAAAATTCAAAATTTAGCCAATATGGCTGCATAAACTCAAAATTAGCACTTAACCAAACCGACGCATTTCACATATTTTTCACATTAAATATTTTTAACTTCACTTTTAACACCATCACCTCTCACTATTTTGATTAGTTATATTAAGGCTAATAAGCGCTTGCTTAGCCCTATTTTGATTTGCCTTGAGAGAAGCCACAATGGCTGATGTCATAACAAACAGCAGAAAACTCAGAGACCACAATGTTGGGATCTCATACACAGAACCAACCAGCAGCATTTTCACCCCTATAAACACCATGATGATCGACAAAGCGGGTTTTAGGTAAACGAACTTATCCATCATGGCTTGCAGTACAAAATAGAGTGAGCGTAGCCCCAGCAGAGCAAACACATTCGCCGCAAGAACGAGAAACGGCTCTTGAGTGACGGAAAAAATAGCCGGAATAGAGTCCAAAGCGAACATCACATCCATCACGGCAATCACAGTGATGACAATCAGCATCGGCGTGGCAAACCACTGCCCTGCGCGTTTCACGATCAGCGATTGCCCATGAAAAGTGTCGCTCACTTTGCAATAGCGTCGGAGCAAACGTTCTGGCAACGGGTTGAGCGACGTTTGTTCATCTTTCTCCCGAGCCAGTTGAATGCCTGTCCAAATCAAAAATGCCGCAAACAGATACAAAATCCAATGGTACTGTGCAAGAAGCTGCGCGCCGACAGCAATCATGATGGCTCGTAGTATTAAAGCGCCGATCACGCCCCAGAGCAAAGCACGTGGACGCAGCGACTCTGGCACTTGGTACTGTGCAAAAACAATGGCAAAAACAAATAGATTATCGACACTTAGCGATTTTTCTAATAGATAACCCGTTATGAAAGCCATCGTCGCTTCTTGGTGACTATACGGGCTGTTGGGAACGTAACTGTCCCAGCAAAGAAAAATGGTCGCGGCAAAAGCAAACGCCAAGAGAAACCACATTAAGCTCCAGCCCAGTGCGCGGCGCATCGAAATAGAACCGCCGCGAGTTTGCCAAATATCAAGAGAGACTAAAACAAGGGTGAGCAATGCGAAGCTGCCGTACATCGCAGCGCTGCTGGTAAAAAACGGCGTAGATTCAGCCAATAGCGAAGTAGATACAATCGGGGACATGGTTTCCTCCAAGGGCAGAAGGAACCTTATAGTTCGGGACCTTCCGCAGACAACAAATGTCGCCAAAGCCTTAGGCTTTGACACTCTGTGCATGCGTTGGTCTCGTTAAAGTGACTATCACAGCCGCAAGCCGATTGGCTCAACTGGATAAACACCTTTAATTGCCGGAAAGGCCTTAGCCTAACGGGATGACGACAAATAAACTTGCGCTAACTACTCCCCAAACCCAGCTATTTTATTCCACTCTTGTCAGCGGATCCAGAATGAACCTCTAAATAATCTTCTTGGCCTAAAACAAAAGAGAGCCGAAGCTCTCTTGATCTGTTTTGGCTACATGCCGCCTAGCGGAACTAGGTATACCAGCGTTGACCATACAGCCACCCAACCGACTACCACGGCAGTGTCCATCCAATCTTTATTCCACATATCCGTTTCCCCCATTTTTTGCAGGAAACACAGCAAACTCTATACCAGTTTTAACCTGTTGGACGAAACACTCACAGACTCATTTAGCACATTCGGTACATCTTGCAGGTATTCTATAAAACAGTCCGCCATCGATAGCGTACTGACAAAACCATCACCTTTCATCTCACCCAGCGCTTCGTAGCCCTCTTTGCCTTTCATTGTATAGGCTGACGATGTGCCGCGATACCAAACATCGGCGTCGACATTCTGCCAATGACCCGAGTTCAAGATTTGCAAGTTTTCAATCCGTTGTCCCATCGGGTTATGTGGCTGATAATCAAAGCGCAAGCCGTAAGTGTATGGATAGCTTCCGGAGCCCGTACCTTCAACACCATTATTCGTAGCGTTATTAATCGCACCCTCAATAGCCGCGGCAATCGTCTTCCCCTGCACATCATAAAAACCGACAGGAACGGCAAAAGGCAGCAGTTTTCCGGCCACATCGGCCACCGAGACTTCTCCAGGATTTAGCGAGTTTCTGACGCCACCAGCGTTATGTAGCGCAAACTGGACGTTATGACGTCGCTTATTCAGTGCATGGACAAAAGACGCGGCCACGATTGGCGCTAAGGAGCTCGGACCTTCGTCATCAGGAATTCGTACGTGACGTAACTTTTGCTCTGCGTTGGCGATGATCGACTGCTGCAGCTTTCTCACTCGAGGAATGTATTTGTTGTGCATAATATCTTGGATCTGTTCATCCTTTTTGCACACCACCACATTGAGCTGACCATCAATAAAATCGGCCGCTTGATTATACCAATCGCAAGTCCCTTGTTGGTTAAGGCCCGGATCGAGGAACATACGCCGACCAATCAGCAGCTCATTGCGCCCTTGGAAGTTACTCACTCGACCATCGGCTTCAAACTGGATTTCACAGTGGCCCATGGTCATCGAGTGGTAACCTGCTTGCACAATGAATGTCTCGTTAACTTTCAAACCGTAGTCGTCATCTTTTCCGAGTCCGACTGCGCTAAAGTCACCCTGTAACCTGTGACTATGTCCACCGATAATAAGCGCGATGCCATCCACCTGACGCGCCAGCTCAATATCGCCTTCATAGCCAAGGTGACTAAGCAAAATAATTTTATTGATGCCACGATGCTGCAACAGTTCAACCGTATTTCGCGCAGTATCTATTGAATTTTCAAACGGCGTATCCGGATCGGGGTTGGCAATATCGGCCATTTTATCCAGCGACAGACCAAAAATGGCGACGGGTTCACCGTCGATCTCTTTGATGATGTAGTCTGCGGTGCGCGTTTCACTTTGAAAACTTTTTACATTGCCCGCATCACGTAGTGTTAATGCTTTGTCTTGCCGTTCGTGACTCAAGTTCCAGTTACCGGCAAGCAGAGGAAAACGCACCCGGCGGACGAACTCAGCAACCGGTTCATTGCCCATGTCCAGCTCATGATTTCCCAACGCCATCGCATCAATGGCCAAGGTATTGAGCAGATCCGCATTGGCTTTGCCTTTAAATAGCGAAAAATAGAGCGTGCCTTGGAAACAATCTCCAGCGTGCAAGAAAAGAAACCCTTTTTTCTGTCTCTCCGCTTCTTGTTTGATCTGTTGAGCGCGAGTGGCGATGCGAGCAAAACCGCCTGCACTTACGTAAGGTTCAATGAGGTTCTCGCCGAGTTGAATCGCGAGCTGTAATGACGTTGGCTCAAAATAGGAATGAGTGTCATTGATGTGTGCCAGTTTCAGCGTGACTGGCTTATGCGTTTTTATCATAGTCACTTTCTCTCTCTTCATTCCTTTATACTTAGAACAGAATGATGACAGAATCGTGAATTTTATGAAACTCCAATGCAAAAAGAAAAAGTGACTGAGTAGGTTGTCACAGCCTGTTTGTCATGAATGTTTAATAAATCGCCAAGCGCACGCAATTTGTGACTCCATAACAAACAAGCGCTTAGAAATTGACATATGCTTACTAACAGCACCTTTCACTTTACATTCAAATAATTAGTGGTGCAGCGATGTCTCAGGAGGATGCCTATGTTGTTAGAACGGATCGAAGTTGCTGGCTTTCGTGGTATCAGACGGTTATCTCTTGCGTTTGATGAATTGACCACTTTGATTGGCGAAAATACCTGGGGTAAATCGTCTCTGTTAGACGCCTTGTCGGTAGTTCTGCCTCCCAATGGTGTACCATACCAATTTCAGATGTCCGATTTTCATGTCGACTACTCTATTTCTCATCCGCAAACGCAACATCTACAAATTGTGCTCTGTTTTCGTTCCACCGACAGACACGAAAACAAAGCGGGCCGTTACCGACGTTTGAAACCCGTTTGGTGCAGAGATGACAACGGCGATCATCGTATTTTTTACCGTATCAGCGCATCGCGTAACGGCTACGACATTTCAACCAGCTACGCCTTCTTAAATCTTGATGGTTCGACAAAGAATCTTCATCATTCGGGAAAAATTGCCCAAGAGCTGATGTCACTGCATCCGGTGATCCGCCTACGTGACTCTCGTCTGTTTCCGGAGCTGCCAAGCTCGGCTGCCAACGGTAAAAATGCGCGGATTGAAAAACGTATCGACAATACCTGCCGTAGGCTGATGGCTATCCCGGGCCATGTGAACAAGGGAGAAATGCGCAGCAGTTTAAAATCGATGCATTCTCTGATTGAGCATTACTTCTCCTTCAAAAGTGTCAGTAAGAATGACCCGCGTAAACCACGCGATGGCCTGTTCTACAATTCAACCTCTTCTGAAAAAAACCTTAGCCAATTTATAGAAGAGACAAACAGCAAGCAGACCAGGCTCCTTTTGATGGGCTTGCTAAACGCCTATCTACAAGCGAAAGGACCGGGCGATTTACGCCGCTGCGCAAGGCCGATTTTGATCATTGAGGATCCTGAAGGTCGTCTGCATCCCACACATCTCGCTCGCGCTTGGAGCTTGCTGCAAATGTTGCCCATGCAGAAGATTCTCACCACCAACAGTGGCGCGCTGCTGGGTTCCGTGCCGCTGGCTTCGATCCGCCGCTTAATTCGCCAATCGGATCGCACCACCGCCAAATCGATTCAGTCGCACCGCTTTAGCGTCGATGAGTTGCGCAAGATTGGTTTTCACATTCGCTTTCACCGCTCTGGGGCGCTGTTTGCTCGTTGTTGGTTGTTGGTCGAAGGAGAAACCGAGGTATGGCTGTTTAACGAGCTGGCCAATCAATGCGGCTACAATCTAGCCGCGGAGGGAGTACAAATTATCGAGTTCGCACAGTCTGGCTTACGTTCTTTGATCAAAGTAGCGAAAGCATTTGGCATTGATTGGCATGTTGTGACCGATGGCGACGCCGCAGGGAAAAAATACGCCACAACCGTCCGCTCAATGCTTGGTCACGATCAAGCACGGCATCGCTTAACCGAACTACCCGATCATGACATTGAGCATTTTCTATATAATCATGGCTTTGATAAGTTCTTTAAGGACCTTATCAAAATTCCTTACGAACATCCGATCCCGGCAAAAAAAGTCGTCACGCGTGTGTTGAAGAAACACGCCAAGCCCGATTTGGCGCTGGCAATTGTGTCTCACTGTGAACTCAATGGCGTGGAATGTATTCCGGTGTTGCTGCGTTGGACACTAAAGCGCGTGGTAACAATGGCTAATGGTAATACCTAGTTGCATTACTAGACAGTAATGCATTTCAAACAAACATCAGTGCGAGTGATGGCATATATCAGCTTGGCTGCATTTCCCAGCCAAAACACCGAAGAGAAAAAAAGCGCATCTGAAAAGATGCGCTTGTATCAAGTATCATATTGACTGATAGAAAGTATAAAGCGGGATTAAACTCTACACAGGGATACAAAAGATCGGGGGTCTACCTCACGCTTGCCTTGCAAGTGATGTAGTAACTGATTTCTGGTGAAGCCACAGGCCAGATGTTTTCATCAGGTAACCAAATACGCCGCCCAACAACAGTGAAGGGACAACTAACTGCCAGTTACCATCCGCAGCAAATGTTGCACACGAACCGATAAACGTTCCGGGAATGTAAGCCAACCAAGTTTGTTTCGCTTGAATACACATAAGAAACGCCACTACAGCGGTTATCACATAGCCAAGAATCTCAAGGCCAGCGAATGTCGAACCGTAAATGATCACCATCGCCCAAAACACACCTGTCATATTGGTGAGCAAGCTTTCAATCAAGCCCTTAACGCCAGCGTTAGGTGAGGCAAAATAGCTGGTGCATCCTAAGAAGCCAGCCCAAGATAAAAGCCCAAACGAGATGGCAATCCATCCCCAGATACCAGACAGAATGCCTGTTGTCAGCGAAATAGCGACTAATGTACTCATAGTATTCTCGACCCAAACCCGTGAGTAACTGCATGTGCATACTCACAACTCAATCAGGCAACCAATACTAAGTGAAACGCCCCTACCCTCTAGTGACAATGATCACAATAGAGAATATTAAATTTCACTTATTGCATTGATAATTTGACGCAACCGATAAATCAACAGATTTAGGTATGATTGCTTTGAGTCGTAAAACTGAGCTGTACTCTATTTATAACACCGTTGGACGCCCTTTCATCATACGTAGCCCTTCCCGCTTGATACATTCAAGCAGAGGGTTTTCTGCCATATCAGCGCGCCAGATGAAGGACAAGGTCCGTTCCATACTGAGCTCTGGCACATTCAGCGCAACCAGACGCCCCGCTTCGATGTGACGTTCAACGTCTAAATACGGCAAGCACGTCAGGTATGAGCCATTTTCCACCAAACTTCTCAGCACCGGGACGTGTTCGTACTCACGCCACACATCCAGATCTTCCACCAAATGATGAATGGAACTATCAAAAACTTTGCGAGTGCCCGAACCATGCTCACGTAATACCCAGCGAGCCTGTTCAAGCTGCGCCAAACTCACCGTGCCACGTTTGGCAAAAGGATGGTTGGCCGATGCCACCACCGTTAGGTGATCGCGACACCAGACTTCCTGATTGAGCCGATTGTCATCACAACGCCCTTCAATAATGCCGAGGTCGTAGCGGTAGTCCAGCACACCCTCAATGACCCCTTTGGTACTTTTGACCCCAAGAGAAATACGCATCTCTGGAAAGTCGTTATCAATAATGCTGATGAGATCGGGAACCAGGTGTTCCGCGGGGGTCTGACTCGCTCCAAGTCGAATCTCACCACTGAGCAAATGCTGCTCATAAAACCCCATTTCGATTTGCTGCGCGTCTTGCAACAATCGTTTCGCTTTCGGCCGAAGCCACATTCCCCAATGTGTCAAAGCCATCTGCTTACCTTGGCGCTCAAACAGCGGGCGTCCAAGCATTTTCTCCAGTTGAGCTAACGACATACTTGTTGCCGATTGGGTGAGAGCCAATTTATCCGCCGCCTGACTAACACTGCCAGAATCGGCGACGGCATCAAATACTGCCAACTGTTTTAACGAATAGCGCAAAATTTCCTCCCTAAATTCAAGCGTCTCATCAAATTGATGAGCAATGGGTTTCATTTTACGCTTCTCTTTTTACATATCAAAGAATTTGATGAGCTTTCTAAAAATTATCAATTTCACCTCTAGATAACCGCCCCTTAATCTGACTGTGCGGTTCGGGAACACCGCAATCACTAACAACGTCAGGGCTTATAACTTAAGGCTTAGATTAACAAATATAAATGAGCTAAGGAGCAACAATGAATTCAGAAAAAAGGAGTCGATATGTCAGTGGCTACCTCTGAAAACACACAATACTTTTCACCAAAAGAGATGATGGCAGAAGCAGAGAAATTCGCACTCAGTAAGGCGAATAAAACCAGCGCCATGACACTTGGGCTCGCCATTATGGCTGGTGCATTTATCAGCTTGGCGTTTCTTTTCTACATCACGGTAACAACGGGGAGCAGCAGCGCAGGCTGGGGATTAAGCCGCCTGGCTGGAGGGCTCGCATTCAGCATGGGGCTTATTCTCATCGTCATCTGCGGCGGCGAGCTATTCACCAGTTCGGTCCTATCCAGCATCTCTTGGGCAAATCGACAGATCAGCTTTGGCAAAATGCTCACCATTTGGGGAAAAGTGTATGTCGGCAACTTTATTGGCGCGATGTTCTTGCTGCTGCTGGTAACCTCTGCCGGGCTGTATCAAATGGATGGTGGTCAATGGGGATTGAATGCACTCAATATTGCCCAACACAAACTGCACCACACCACGGTTGAAGCATTTTCGTTAGGCATCTTATGTAACCTGTTGGTCTGCTTGGCAATTTGGCTGACATTTAGCTCGGCTAACGCGATGACAAAAGCCGCGATGACCATGTTACCCGTGGCCATGTTTGTCAGCAGCGGTTTTGAGCACTGTGTGGCAAACATGTTTATGGTGCCACTTGGAATCGTCATCGCCAACTTTGCACCGGACGCATTTTGGTCGCAAGTCGGTGTATCGGCCAGCCACTATGCCGATCTCAACATCGGCCACTTTATCACTGCAAACCTCATCCCGGTAACGCTTGGCAACATCGTCGGTGGCGCGGTACTGGTCGGGCTAGCAAACTGGTGTCTTTACCGTCGTCCATCACTAAAAACGGCCAGCATCAGCACAATTACACAAACAACAAACATTACGTCAGTTAAGGAATTTACTATGAAAAACGCTTATATCGTCAAGGACATCATGAATGACGCGCCCGTGGTACTAGGGGTTGAAATGCCGATTGCCACTGCCCTCGATACTTTGTTAGATAATCAACTGGTTAGTGCTCCAGTCGTCGATATCGAAGGCCGTTTGGTCGGTTTTCTCTCCGCTCACGATGTGATGGTTGACCTATGGTGCCAAGATTACATCCCAAGCACTGAGCAAAAAGTGGTGGATCTGATGAGCCGCGATGTGATTGCGATTGACATCAACGACCGCTTAGTCGATGTGGTGGAGTTTCTTTGTATTGATAAAGAGCAGCTTTATCCGACCAGCAGTATGGGCATCGCCACCCGCATGACGTCTCTCTCTTTGGAAGAGCGCGCGAAAAGCATGAAAGTGAGCAAGCCGCACGTCCTGCCAGTGCTGGAAAATGGCAAACTCGCTGGCGTGGTCTCGCGCAAAGAAGTACTAGCAGCGCTACGACCAATCTACGGCGAGCGACTAAACCTAGTAATGTCTCGCGAATTAGAAAGAGCTTAATACGCTCTCCAATACAGCAAAGCCTCCGAAAATGGAGGCTTTGCTTTTTGTTGAATCAAAACTTACTTTTTTATCCCTTCAACATGCAGTTCCATGTCCACGTAGCTAGACGCACCCATCACCGCAATATTGAAATCGGCCAGCTCTAGGCGAGTTTCACCGCTGAAACCAACACGCTCACCGCCCCATGGATCTTTACCTGCGCCGACAAACTCTGCGGCAATCGTGATAGGTTTAGTGACACCGTGTAGCGTCAGGTCGCCCATTACATCCAGTTTACCGTTGCCTTTGTCCACCACTTTGGTACTGGTGAACGTTGCTGTATCAAACTTACCCGCATCGATGAAATCGCTGCTGCGAATGTGCTTGTCACGCTCTGCATGGTTGGAATCGAGACTGCGAGTATCAACGACAACCTGCACCTTAGAAGCGGCAATATTGTTTTGATCGTAGCTCAACTCACCAGAAAACTTATTGAAACGGCCTTTGATAAAACTGTAACCCAAGTGGCTGACTTTGAAGTTAACTGACGCGTGTGCCCCTTTTGTATCAATCACATAGTCCGCTGCGTTGGCAGTAAATGGCAGTGCCATCGCAAACGCAAGCCCTGTAGCAAGCAGTGATTTTTTCATTTTGAAGCTCCTATCATTTTTCTTAACGTATTGTCCTTGTTGACAAAGTGATGTTTTAAGGCGGCAAGCGCGTGAAGTGCCGCTAAACCGATAAGCAGCCAAGCTGCGTAAAAATGGACCGCACCGGCGATGTCTGACTGATTTGCAAACAACTCACCCAAACTCGGCACAGTAAACCAACCGAACACTTCAATCCCGCGACCATCAGAGGTGGAGATGAGATAACCTGATATGAAAATCACCATCATCAGAAGATAAATCGAATGATGGGCCGCTTTAGCTGCCGCAATTTCCAGCTTAGAGCCTTCTATTTGCGGAGACGCGGTAAGCGCTTTCCATAGCAGCCTAAACACAGTGACGAGCAGCAAAAGAATGCCAACTGAACGATGCCAGTCTGGCGCCGTCTTGTACCACTCGCTGTAGTAAGAAAGATCGACCATCCATAAACCGACAGCAAACATGGCGACAATCACCACCGCCGAGAGCCAATGTAAGATCCGAGCCAGCGCATTGTATTGTGTTACCTGAGTTTTCTTCATGTGTAGATCACCACTCATTGCGAAATAGTTAATAAGCATAAGTCTCGGACTTAATATAACTTTTTAAACAAGCTAAACGAAATTATTTACCAACTTTTACCCATCAGCGACCTCGCCAGATGAATCAACTTGTTCGAAAATTTCGAAGGAACTTCGAGCACTCGAAGAATAGGTCATTTTTATACCAGTACACTGTGAGCTGCATAGTTCTTTCCATTTGATTTATAGATAGTTTTTTCAATATAAGTCAGATAACACCGTTGCATAGGATGACAGGTAAGAGGAGTTAACACTATGTTAAAAGGCGCAAAAATATGATGTTTTGATCAAGAACTTGTAAGCAAATGTTAGTTGGATAAAATCAAACATGCTAACCTCACCCGGCGTGAAACGTATTTGATAGGGAAATGACTTGCTACTCGATTTGGTTATAAAAAGCGTCAATAACTTTCAGGATGATTGTTTGAAGCTTTGCGAAAAACACTACCCAGCCGTGCATAATCACGGGATGAATGAGCATCATCTCGCTTTGGCGTTTGCACGTCGCATGCAAAACACCTTCCGACTGTTTAACCATGAAAGTGTGATTGAAGCGTTGGAAACCGTTGAGCAGCCCGATCTCCCTCATCAGTACCGAATCTCGTCGGATATCGGCACAGTATGGGTGCTGTCGCATCACATGATCAGTGCAGGAAAAACCTGTCGCGACAACCTATTGGCGTCCATCACCGAGTGGCAAAGTGAATATGGTTATGCTATCCAGCCAAACGATCTACTGTTTTTGGTAGGCGATCATTGGATAAGCCGCAGTAAAACCAGCCGTGAACTGCTCTATTGGTGGATGGGTGCATTGCCAGATCAAGTCACTGAGTACAGTGAACAAGGCATCTCTCTCTACACCTGTGATTCCCAGTTCACCCAAAGCCTTGAAGGGCGTTTTAACATTTCACCCTGCTATCTTAAGTTTGGCCACCCATTACGTCGTGCAAAGAACCAGCAAATGATACGCAAATATATTCAGTTTTATGCGGTTTTGCAGTGGCATTAAATCATATAAAACTGAGAGCACATACGTTACACAACCAAGGTAGAATAAAGCAACTGCACGAATATCAAGGACGACAACAAAGTTTGACCTGCTTCGATAATCCTTGAGTAAAACCACAAGGGGGCTTGCTAAGTCTAAAACCTGTGGGGTAGAAAGAACTAGGGCGCAAAACCCGCTAGCACAGTTTACGTTGCTATTTTGACAACTTTATTAATTTTGGGTGAGCCAGTTTCACCATATTGAATTTTGAGCCTTATTTAGAATGAATACGCTAACAGCAGAAAGACTGGATGAATACATTTACACCTCGAGTGATGGACAGTTCTTTGCCCGCTACAAAGAGATGACTTTGCGCAGTGTTTTTCAGCCGATTTATAAGAAAGACATGACTTTGGTCGGCTTGGAAGCCTTGGTACGAATAGACTGCGCTGACGGCAGTACAATCCGGCCGGATCTCTTCTTCCATAGCGATGATGTGTCGCCAACGGATAGACTCAATGTCGAAAGATTGAGCCGCATTATTCATATCCGCAATTTTGCCCTTTCCCGCTACAGAGACAAACATCTGTTTTTGAACGTACTGCCACATGCCATCGAACGACTGGCCAATGAAGAGCTCAGTTACAATTTTCTGCTAAGGACAATCCAAGAAGCAAACTTACGACCGAGTCAGATTGTCATGGAGCTGATTGAAGTGCATGTTAACTGTGAGCAAGAGCTGCAGTTTGCCACTCGATCGCTCAGTCGCAATGGTTTTATGTGGGCAATTGATGACTTTGGCGTGGAAGCGTCGACGCATGAGCGAACCAGAAACATACTGCCCAACATCATCAAACTCGATCGCTCTTTACTACAAAGATACGAGCAAGGTGAGACGGCATTACTTCTGGCGGCGCTTGAGTTTGCTGGTGAAATGAATTCGATGACAGTGATCGAAGGGATTGAAACTGAGCATCAGCTCGCTTTGATGAAGTTGCTCAATTTGGACATGTATCAGGGTTACCTGCTTGCCATGCCCAAATCGTTATCGGAAGAGCACCTGTTCAGTACAGCTTGTTACGCTTAATCAGTTTTTCTTTCCACGGCCTTGGTGAATTTTCAGCTTTGCCTTCAGTTTACGCTTGTCGGCCGAACGACTTTTACGTTGACCCACTGGATTGTTATCTGTGAAGGTGCTGGCCGGGCTCGGCTCAAAACCGGCTAACCACTCTTGCGGCAGACGTTGATCAAGTAAGCTTTCGATCGCAGTCAGCAAATACTCTTCATCGTGAGACATAAAAGAGACAGCTAAGCCACTTTGCCCTGCGCGTCCGGTACGACCAATGCGGTGCACGTAATCTTCCGCTTTGTAAGGCATGTCATAGTTAACCACTTGCTCAAGCTGAGCGATATCCAGCCCGCGCGCAGCAACATCCGTCGCAATTAAGGCTCTCACTTTACCGCACTTAAAATCATCCAACGCTTTCTGACGTGCGCCTTGCGCTTTATCCCCATTAATCGAAGCCGCTTTAATGCCATCAAGTTTCAGTTCATTGACCAATTGATCGCTGCCCTGCTTAGTTTTGGTAAACACCAATACCTGCTGCCAATTACGTGAACCGATCAAATACGCCAACAGTTCACTTTTACGCTTTTTATCCACCGGATAAACCACCTGTCGCACTTTCTCGGCGGTGCTGTTTGCAGTCGCGACTTGGATCTCTACTGGCTCTTTCATCAAGCGGTAAGCCAAGGCTTTAATTCGAGTGTCAAATGTTGCCGAAAACAGCAAGGTTTGTCTCGCCTCTGGCATACGCTTTAAAATTCGCTGAATATCCGGCAAGAAGCCCATATCTAACATGCGATCCGCTTCATCGAGCACCAACAGCTGCGCGTTAACTAAAGTGGTTTTTCTAGTAAACAGGTGATCAAGCAAACGACCTGGGGTTGCGATCAAAATGTCCACACCATTGGCTAAATTCTTCACTTGAACATTGATGCTGGTTCCACCGTAAACAGTGACGATTTTTAACGAGGTGTGCTTGGCGTATTGACTCAAATTGTCAAATACCTGCTGCGCCAGTTCACGGGTAGGCACAACCACCAGCGCTCTTGGCGTTCCTCTTTCTTCTTCAGTATTCACGTGGCTGGCTGACAACATTTGGATAAGCGGTAAACCATACGCGGCAGTTTTCCCTGTCCCGGTTTGAGCCCCAGCTAGCACATCTCTGCCAGCAAGGACATGTGGGATTGCTTGCTGCTGCACGGGTGTGGGTGTTGAAAAACCGAGTTCAGATAAAGTGTCGCTCAACGCTGGTTCTAAACCGAGTTCAATAAATTTCGCTGTCATGGGGCCCCCGTAAAAATGAGCGCGGATTTTACCAGAGCCAAGATGATTAGACTATCGATGAAGCCAACTCTTTCTGCTGATTGAGAGCATACGTCATCACTTCAGGATACAAATGCGCAAACTGCTCGACGAAAAATGGATAGTGGCGAGCAAGCGTCATACCACACTCACTTAATGGCGCCATACGTGGGCTGCGCTGTGACATTCTTGACAAAGCAAATTCAATATTTTGCATCGATTGGTAGGACTGTAGCCAGCGTCCTGACCAAATTTTATCATTAACCAAGACAAAACGATGTGGTAAGGCAACTTGCGGAGCGTCATTGACTGCCCTTTGCGCGAGCACGACAAAATCCTCCAGTGTTTGCGGGTGATAGTTCGACCAATGACGCGCTAGACAGTGATCCCAAAACAGATCTAGCGCGATAGGGGCAAAGCGCCTTAGTTCAACTGGAAAGTGCATTTTGCATTCGCTGAGTAAATCATGCTGATCAGTGAAGCTATCGATCCGTCGGTGTAAACGGATGCCATCTGCAATCACTTTCGGGTAGTGTGGATAGGGATCACCTTTGACAAAATCGCCCAGCAAATTACCTAACAGATTACTGCCAGCAAACTGGGCGAGATGCAGGTGAGCAAGAAAATTCATATCTGGATGGGCAATTAATGCAATGCGAGCGGTAAATATCGGCGTTGAAACACGAGATTATGCGTCGGCTTCCGCCACAGATTCTTGCTCTTGATAATCAGATAGGTCAAAGCCAATTTCGAGCGCATCCAGCCATTCCAGAGATTCTTCATTCTTGAGATATTGGTCTGACATAAGACCTCCTTGTGTGTTGAGCAGATACATTCTGCTCTTTTATCTTTGTCGCAACAGATGTTATAGGCCACATTAATAACACAAGAAAGACACAACTTCTATCTCCGAGAGATAGCTCATAAGTAACCGTTTGCCTTAATTTAAATGCGCCACATTGCACAATAGCTTAACGGCAAGCGAGCAAATTATTTGTCATGGAAATGACATAACAATGAGCTACCGTTCACATTTTTAAGAATGGAATGAATTGTTATTACATGATTTTCTAATCTATATCTCATAATCTCGGCCAATATATCGATAACTTTAGCCATGAATCGATCTCTAAACGGAGTTTATATGAGAGAAGTTGAATTCAGAACCATTGATCGCTTGTTTATCAAGATGTCCATCAATGACAAAATCTGGGTAATTTTCGCGCTGTTTATTGTTGCCCTATCCGCCGTTGCGGGTAATCACTATTTAAGCAGCTTAGAGCACATAGAAAGCAAAGCAAAATTGGCGGCCGAATCTCAACTTAAAGGGATACTCGCCACCAATGATGCCAACGTGATCCTAGCGCAAAATGGGGTATCGCGAGTCAGCAGCGCGCAAACGGCCAGCTACCAAGACGGCGTGACACGTGTGACGCAGCAAGGTCGCGATGGGCAATACTATCAACTGACAATCAATAGCAAAAACGCCGACAATACTCAGCGCTCTTCTGCTCTCACGACATTTTTGCTGAGCTACCTGTGGGCGATTCCATTTGCCATTTTCTGTTACTGGGTAGCAACCTTCTTGGGCGGGGCTTTGTGGGTGCTCTACACCACCACACAAAAAATTGCTGAAGGTGACCTCACCTCTCGTTTGGGTTTTCACCCCGGTCGAGATGAGTTCGGCACCATAGGTTGCGCTCTCGATAAGGCGATGGATACGCTTACTCAGCTGGTAAAAAGTGTCAAACAAAACGCCACCACGCTTAGTGAAACCAGTGCCTCGTTTGAAAATGAGATGAAGCAAAGTGGCGTACAGATTAATAACCAGTACTCTTCTCTTGATTCCGTTGCTACCGCGATGGAAGAGATGACCGCTTCGGCGAAAGAAGTGTCGAACATTTCCCAGCAAGCCACACAGCAAACGGAGTTGGATGCTCAACACATCGAAGGCAGCCATAAACGCGTTCAATCTGCGATTGCTGAAATCGAAAGGTTGTCTGGTTATATTGAAAAAGCGTCGACATCGGTCTCAACGCTCAACGAAAACACTACACAGATTAACGAGGTGATCACCACCATCAACGCCATTTCAGAGCAAACCAACTTGCTGGCACTGAACGCAGCGATTGAAGCCGCTCGTGCGGGTGAACAAGGCCGGGGTTTTGCGGTTGTAGCAGACGAAGTTCGCACTCTCGCCAGTCGCACTCAAGCGGCCACGGTTGAAATTCAGGCGATGATCGAAAAACTGCAGACGGAAAGTCAGAACATCGCTTCGATCACCGCACAAACGGTAAATCAAGCGAAAACCAGCAGCGATTTGATTGCCGATATTGGCTCAGATGTCCAAGCCATTGCCAGCTCTGCACGCTCTTTGATGGATATGAGCATTCAAATCTCCACATCCGCCGAAGAGCAAAGTGCGGTTGCGAATGACATCGCCGCCGAACTCAGTGATATCCGTACACAGTCAAACGCGATTCGCCGGGTTGCGGAGCAATCTTCTCTGGGAGTTGCTAACCTAACCAAAGCCTCGGTGTCGTTAGCGCAAATACTGAAACAGTATCGTACCCAATAGCCGAATCGGTCTAAATGGCACTTAAAAAGCTCCCTCGGGAGCTTTTTGTTTATTGGGGAGGTTTCACTGAAAAGACTTTCAAATACTCACTAAGTTGTATAAATAGCATGAAGTCCGTCTCAAGTTTTTGTTAATTCGCATGAAAAAGTGTCGTGAAGTTAAACATTTGACCTATTCTATCGATGCCAATTTTTTTGCTGCTGGTGACTAAAAATGACAACTTACAAATATATAAACACAACCGATGAAATCCTCTGCCCTCTCTGCCAAAACGATGAATACATGCTGTCATCGGATGGAGAGAAATTTACCTGTGCCGCCTGTGGGTTTCACACCAAAAACTTCAGCGCTGTTCAATCAGCACAAGCAATACCTGTCTATCAACGTAAACCCGTGCATATACACACCATCAGTACTGCTTGTCACTGATTTTGTTTGTATCCGCGACTAAGGCTATCAACTCTTCCAGATGCTCAATTTTCGTTACCCGAGCATCTTGGATTCGATTAGGTTGAAAACCATTGGCCAGATAATATGTGCGGATCCCCGCACTTAAGCCCGCTTTGACTCCTTTTGCCGTATCATCGACATAAATACATTCTTCGGGTAAGAAGCCCATATTGAAAGCGCTATACATCACCAGATCCGGATCCGGCTTCCAACTATTGGCATCAAATGCCGAGAAAATACGCCCATGAAAACGTTCTAGTAAGCCTGTAAGCTGCAAAGAATACTCAATCTTCTCTTTGGGGCCATTCGAAACCACGCAGTGCTCAATCCCCATTTTTGTAAGAAAATCAAGCAGCGCAACCGACCCTGACATGGCCTTTAGATGGCGGTAAAACAGTTTATTGACTTCGCTACGATAGAGAGGCTCAAGTACATCTAGCGAGACCTTCAAGCCAAACAAGGTTTTGGCGTCGTCGAGAATGTCCGCCAGTTTGCCTCCTTTAAATTGTGCGATCACTTTCTCAAGCGGCACATCACCGTTAAAACGAGCGAAAACATGTACGAGTGCTTGGCACCAGAGCGTTTCACTGTCGACCAAAGTGCCATCACAATCAAAAATTACGCACCGAATTGGACTCATCGCCATCGTGCCCTCTCTTATCCCAGCCAGATTTGAATATTGTTGTCGCCACAGATGGCAACTTAGATATTCACTATAAAACGCTGTCATGAAGAGAAAAGGACACGCTCTGCAAAAGACGACAATGACTCGATTTAAATTGCCAATATTTAGGAGAGATCACCTATTTATTGGCTCAAACCAAGAATTTGCATGCTCTGCTTCCTGAGGTTGATAGCAAGCGCTAAGGGGAAGAAAACTGAAAACTATTTGTTAATCAGTCACAAAGTTCACATTGCACCTTGTTGACCGCCAAGAGCCCAAAGCGCGATCAGGCCTCGAGCAGAATTGACGTTGGAGCAGGGCTTTCCTTCTGCACGGTCGCAACCAGCTCTGCGACATATTTTTCTATTTCTTCTAACTTTGTTTTGTCTCTATAAATGACATCTGAAACCAGAAGTTGGTCGTCGCCGTATGTCAGCATCGCCGCCCCCACTGGCTCGCCCGCTGAAAAACTGACATACAACGCATGCTCTGGGGCAAGAATAATCTGAGTGAGAAACTCCACAATCAATGCTCGTTCCGCTTCACTTGCCCAACGCTTTGATTGCAGTATGGAAAAAAGGATGGTTAAACGGTGGAAATCGACTAGAAAATGTTCCAGCTCGTCATCACTTTTCTCTAACGAGCAGCTTAGCGGTTGCAAAGTACGCTCACTCAATGAACGCTGATAAAGCGCCAGCCCTTCTAGGCTTTCTTTGGTTGGAAACTCACACTCCACCTGGTCGTGGAGCCATTGATTCTTGCTCGCAACCAGCGGTGATTCAATATGCATTTATTAATCCCAAATATCGCAAATTTTCGGAGTACAGATAGTAGATTTCGGCGAGGCGCTACAGCCAGCCAGCAACCCCAGCGTGATCACAACGACAATCAGTTTAGCTTTCATAACTGGTTCCCTTGGTGTTTTATGTTTCCCAGCAAGCTTTATACCATACCACGCACTATAGCGACTGTTCTAACAAAAAATGGTTACTCCTCAGCGTGAAGGAAACCGCTGCACATTTGCTGGCAACTTGGGAATAAACGCAAAAGCTGCTAAGGTAGCAAGGTTTACATTGGCTCGGTCAATAGGAAAAGTATATGAAAACAAAGATGTTAGCTCTGCTGCTTTGTGCAACGCCACTGCTTTACGGTTGCGGTAGCGACGAAGTCGGTGATGTCTCTTTAGGCTTGTTTACTATGAAAGACATTAAACTCAATACGCTGGTGGATCCTTTGGTGCCTGGCGTAACTTGCCATATTGCGAGTATTGAGGCGGATTTTAGCTTGGCCGATCCCAGTGATAGCTCGATCGCATGCCGCCAAACTGGGGAAATCACACCCGAGATGATCGCTGCCATCGACAAATCCGATTCGGGCGAAGTGGTGTTTAAGAAATCAAAAAGTGTCTTCTTTAAGTCGATGAAGATTCGTCGCATCTTTGATGCCAAAAATCAGACCTTAATGTATGTTTCCTATTCCACCAAAGAGACGTCCGGAAGCTTTAAACACAGCTTATCGACTGTCCCACTTTGGGGAACTGCTGCGTATGTTGAACCAGTTAAAGTAAATTAACAAAAGTGCACAGCTTACTATGCGCACCCTCTATTTAGCATCACAAATGTATGTATTCATAAAGGATATTACTGCCAGCGCCTTAGTGAACTGCATACATCAACAACACCAAAGTTGGCCATCTTAGTAAGCTTAGCGATGGCCGACTACCATCGGTCGCGATGGTGTTGCCTCATCAGATTGCCTAGTCGCCGAATCATCACCAGTAAAAGAGAGCAAACAGAGCATCACTTCTTGCTAGTTCACAACGACACATAGTGATTATGTTGCCGTTGTTGGTATTTTTTAACTCTTTAGGATAACTGAAATTTACATTTCTATTGCTGATAATACCTTGTCGGGAGGTAACTTTATGCGTAGAAAACCAGATAGAATCACAGCGATGCAGGAAATAATTGATGCCGTTAAAGAAGAGTTCCCATTATACCATGAGGATACTTTTAAGTGTGGCACAGAAAACAATTGTATCGGTTGTCCAAAAAAATTAATGGAACTTGTAGATTCCGAATTGTCATATTGGCAACATCAGTTAAACAGAGGAATTCCCCCTACATTTGACGAAATATATTCATTTGGTAAAATGTGCAAAAACGTGCGACGTGCTCTTGTCCGAAACAAACGAATATAGCGTTATTGTTTATCATTTCTGAGATATTTAATTTTAATTTTTTTAGGTACATATGAGTAACAAGCCTGTCTCTTCATATGGGTAGGCTGTTGCCATGCCTCACAAATTTCCTTATCCGTAAGTTTTTCTCTGAAAAAATGTCTACATTTCCCACACGTTTCCATTCGTATTCTCTCAAAAAATATATTTGAAATTGTAACCATAAAATATTAGTGAATTAATAAATAATATGAACTTTATTTTTTCCATATCTTTCTATATCATTGATGAAATTGTCCATCCTATCAAAACAGTATACTCTCAACTTGTTTTTGTAAGGAAATAGAACGATGCTTATAATATTTCCTCTAGACTTATAAATTTTAATCCTTGATATATGAGCCCATGGAAACTTTAAAACTTTATTTCTTACCCGATAAACCATTCCATTCTTGTCTATGACAAGAATAGTATTTTTTAAAAAATAAACATTTATTACAGCAATAACAATTGCAATCAAAAATACAATAATGGTAAATATTTTAACTTGATAAATTAGCTCTTCACTCATATCAAAGTTAGCGAATTGTGAAGTTAGAAAAATCAAAAAAGGCCAAAAAAACACGATAAAAAATGGCTCTAATATTTTATGTAAAATATATTTTCTTGAAACATAGTAAACCATATATTTACCTTTAACTTTAAACCCATAATAAAATCACTTTAAAATACGTTACAGAACAAAGTGAGTACTTAATAAAGGCATTCAGTACTCACTTCGCTTACGAGTATTATCTTCTACTTCTTACTATTTGGTAACGTCTTGAAATATATTCAAATGGGACGCTCCAAATATGAACCAATCTACAGAATGGAAAAATAAGAAATATCGTCATTCCTAATATCATATGAATGCGAAATATAAAACTCACGCCATCTAAGTTGCTTGCTGCACCAGATTGAAATGTCACGACATCTTGCGCCCAACCAACTAACTTCATCATTTCACTGCCATCCAAGTGTTGTGCAGAAAACGGAATCGTTAAGACACCTAGGCATGCTTGAATGACAAGCATTGTAAGAATGAGGATGTCGGCAAAAGATGATGTTGCACGCACTCGAACATTAGTCAGACGTCGTCTCAGTAACATTGCTCCTCCTGCGATAGTCATAATGCCAAAAATACCACCAGCGATCATCGCAATTAATTGTTTGGCGGCTAATGACAGAAATGATTCATAGACCCAGTGAGGCGTTAACATGCCAAAGAAATGCCCGAGAAATATGCCTATGATACCGACATGAAATAACCCCGAAGCTAATCGCATATTGGTATTGTCTAAAATTTGGCTAGACCCTGCACGCCAGGTGTATTGGCCATAGTCATACCTTATCCAACTACCTATCAAGAATACGGAACCAGCGATATAAGGATAGATATTAAAAAAGAAACCATTTAAAAAACTCATTGCTGCACTCCATTAATATCACTCATGTTTAAATACTGTGGCGAAACATGATTTACAAATCGTCTTTGATGCTGATGTTGTAATGCAGAATTGCAACCTTCTTCACCCAAGAATCGGACTTGCTCTTCTTCCCAAACAGCATCCAAGGCTTCAGGTGTATAGTCATCATCCTCGTTGGACACTTGTTGATGTAAAGCTTTAGAGTCTATATTCTCCTCCGATAGAGCCAACAACACTTCAAATAACTCAAAGTAGTAACTGCCTCTTTGTTTTAACCGTTCGGTGATAAGCGCTAAAATTGGAGCAATGTTTTTTAGCCCTTCTTTGGCATCTTTTGTATTCAATTGAGATACATACTCTAGATACCTAGGCAAATAGTCTGGAAGTTCACCGCCACTAAGATGCAAGCCAACTTCTTGATATTGATTCATCAAGTTAATCATTGCTTGCCCTCTATCTCTTGACTCTCCATGCACATGTTCAAATAAGAGAAGGGATAGCGATCGCCCTCGATCAAACAAATCGACATAATTTGATTGTGCATCCATCAGATCCAAATCTGAAATTTTGTTGATAAATTGAACCAGAGTCTTCTTTTGATTGACGCTTAATTCTTCACAATACTTCACGATGCCGATCAATTCATGCGGATAATCCCAAATATCGCAGTTGGGATAATCCAGTAAGGCCGAAATTAATCTGAGAGATTTCAGTTCCATTACTTATCTCCTGTCGTCTTAGCGGTAATATCTATAGAATTGATGCGCTGACTATTAAATAGGTTGATTCGAGTATCATCACCGCCATGACATCCGTTACCAAAACTGAATCCACAACCTTTGGCTTCAGGAAAAGCTTCACGTGCAAGTTCCCGATGACTCGACGGGATGACAAATCGATCTTCGTAATTTGCAATTGCCAAATAGCGATACATTTCTTCAGCTTGTTGTGCCGTTAAGCCAACCTGCTCCAATGCACTCACGTCTGTTTGTCCATCAACCGTTTCAGCGCGTTTGAAATGCCGCATTGCCAGCATTCTTTTTAACGCTCGTAGTACGGGAGCGGTGTCTCCTGCAGTCAGAAGATTTGCAAGGTACTGCACAGGAATTCTTAAACTCTCGATATCTGGCAACACCCCATTCTTACCCACATATCCTGCATCTGCCGCCGACTGAATCGGTGACAGAGGTGGCACATACCAAACCATTGGTAGCGTGCGATATTCTGGGTGTAACGGTAGCGCCAGTTTCCAGTCAATCGCCATTTTATAAACGGGTGATTTCTGCGCAGCCTCTAGTACATTTTCCGTGATGCCTTGTTTGAGTGCCTCTTCAATGACGACTGGATCATTCGGGTCTAAAAAGATATCTAGCTGGTTTTGGTAAAGATCCGTCGTATTTTCTGCGGATGCCGCCTGCTCAATTTTATCTGCATCGTATAAAATCACACCTAAATAGCGAATGCGCCCGACGCAGGTTTCTGAACACACCGTAGGCTGACCAGACTCAATTCTTGGATAACAGAAGATACATTTTTCCGATTTGCCGCTCTTCCAGTTGAAGTAAATCTTTTTGTATGGGCATCCTGTCAAGCACATTCGCCATCCACGACACTTGTCTTGGTCAATCAATACGATGCCATCTTCTTCCCGCTTATATATCGCTCCACTTGGACACGTCGCGACACAAGCAGGATTTAAACAGTGTTCGCATAAGCGAGGCAAATACATCATGAAGGTATTTTCAAACTGACCATACATCTCCTTCTGCATCTCATTGAAATTCTGATCAGCAGAGCGCTTGGAAAATTCTCCGCCCAGTATTTCTTCCCAGTTTGGTCCTTTTTCCACTTTATCCATTCGCAGCCCCGAGATCAGAGATCGAGGACGAGCAGTAGGCTGATGCTGACTTTGTGGTGCATTTTGGAGATGCTCGTAGTCAAAAGTAAACGGTTCATAGTAGTCATCTATGGTTGGCATATCTGGGTTATTGAACAGTTTTGCCATAACGCCGATTTTATTGCCCATTTTGGGCTCAAGTTTTCCTTTGATATTGCGAATCCATCCCCCCTTCCATTTGTCTTGGTTTTCCCAATCACTTGGATACCCTGTACCTGGTTTACTCTCGACGTTATTAAACCAGGCGTATTCCATGCCTTCGCGACTGGTCCAAACGTTTTTGCAGGTGACTGAGCAGGTATGGCATCCGATGCATTTATCAAGGTTCAATACCATGCCGACTTGTGAACGAATTTTCATACTTATTTATCTCCCACTAAACCGCTATACAGGTTTGGCGCTTGGGTGTAATCGTTGTTTTCACCATCGAGCCATTTCACTTCCTTCATACGGCGAACAACAACAAATTCATCTCGGTTCGAACCGACCGTTCCATAGTAGTTAAAGCCATAAGCCTGATGCACATAGCCGCCGATCATGTGAGTCGGTTTTGGGCATACACGAGTGACTGAGTTATGAATACCGCCTCGTTGTCCAGTAATCTCACCACCAGGCAAATTAACCAGTCGCTCCTGAGCGTGATACATCATCACCATGCCTTCAGGCACACGTTGGCTGACGACGGCGCGCGCGGTTAGTGAGCCATTTAAGTTAAATGCTTCTATCCAATCGTTATCTTCAATCCCAAGATCTTTTGCGTCTATTTCACTCATCCAGACAATTGGGCCACCCCGTGATAGCGTTAGCATCAGTAAGTTTTCACTATAGGTAGAGTGAATTCCCCATTTTTGGTGAGGGGTAATCCAGTTCAGTGCTTTTTCTTTGTTGCCATTGCCCTTCTTACCCATAATGTCGTGAACAGTACGCGTATTAATAGGTGGACGGTAAGCGATTAAGCTTTCGCCAAAATCTCTCATCCATTGGTGATCTTGATATAACTGTTGTCGCCCTGTGACGGTTCGCCATGGGATCAATTCATGAACATTGGTATAACCAGCGTTGTAAGACACATGTTCATCTTCCAAGCCGGACCAAGTTGGGCTAGAAATGATTTTCCGTGGTTGCGCTTGAATGTCACGAAAGCGGATTTTTTCTTCTTCTTTATTGATGGCCAAATGACGATGTTCTCGCCCAGTGAATTCACTTAAGGCATCCCATGCTTTTACTGCCACCTGTCCGTTCGTTTCTGGCGCTAGAGTTAAAATCACTTCTGCGGCATCAATGGCAGATTCGATTTTAGCGAGTCCTTTTGCGGATCCTTCATGATGGACATAATTGAGCTTTTTAAGCAGCTCCACTTCACTGTCGGTGTTCCAGTTGATTCCTTTTCCTCCGTTGCCTTGGCTATTTAATAGAGGCCCTAAAGAGGTGAATCGTGCATAGGTATTAGGATAGTCACGCTCCACCACCATAATATGTGGCGCAGTTTTACCAGGGATCAGCTCACATTCACCCAGTTTCCAATCTTGCACATCAAATGCTTGAGCTATTTCTGCCGGGGAATCATGCTGGATGGGTAACGTAACGATGTCGGTTTCTTTACCTAAATGACCTTCACAAAGATTCGAAAATGCTTTGGTGATGCCTTTGTATATTTCCCAGTCAGACTTCGCTTCCCAAGCAGGATCAACCGCCGCGGATAGCGGGTGAATAAACGGATGCATATCCGACGTATTCATGTCATCTTTTTCGTACCACGTTGCAGTCGGAAGAACGATATCCGAGAATAAACACGTGCTCGACATACGAAAATCTAACGTGACAACAAGATCAAGCTTGCCTTGTGTTGGCTGGTCACTCCATTCCACTTCTCGCGGCTTTGTCTCGCTAAACTCACCCAGATCCTTACCTTGAATGCCATGCTCGGTCCCAAGCAGGTACTTGAGCATATACTCATGGCCTTTACCTGATGAACCCAATAAGTTCGAACGCCAAATGAACATATTTCGTGGATAATGTTTTTCAGGTTGCTCTGATGCGAAGCGAATCTCGCCTTGTTTCAACGCATTCACGACGTAATCCGTTGCCGATTGCCCTAAGCTTTGTGCTTGTTTGGCGATGTTCAGTGGATTGACGTTAAGTTGTGGCGATGAAGGTAGCCATCCCATTCGCTCGGCTTTTACGTTCATATCGATCAAGTGTTCGCTATAACGCGTTTTATCCGCAACTGGAGACAGTAATTCATCGACTTTTAACTTCTCATATCGCCATTGACTCGAATGGTTGTAGAAGAAAGATGTGCCATTCATATGACGTGGCGGTTTCTGCCAATCTAAGCCAAACGCTAAGGGTTGCCATCCGGTCTGAGGACGAAGTTTTTCTTGTCCAACATAGTGCGCCCAACCGCCGCCACTTTGCCCAACACAGCCACAGAAGACCAACATATTAATCAGGCCGCGATAGTTCATATCCATGTGATACCAGTGGTTTAAACCTGCACCGACAATGATCATCGAACGACCACGTGTTTTTTCCGCATTATCCGCGAACTCAGTGGCGATTCGAGTGATCTCGTCAGCCGATACCCCGGTGATTTGTTCAGCCCATGCTGGTGAGTAGGCTTTGACTTCAGAATATTCAGCCGCACAACTAGGATCGTTAAAGCCACGTTCTACGCCATAGTTAGCCAGTGTTAAATCGTAAACCGTAGTAACCAGGGTTTCGCTTCCGTCCTCTAAAATGATCCGCTTCGCAGGCAGCTTACGATTAATCAGATCAGATAATGGCACATGGGTAAAATGTTCGTGCTCTAAGCCACCGAAATAAGGAAAGGCGACATCAACAATGTCATCAGCATTTTTTATCCCAAGCTGCAATTGCACATTATCTTGACCAGCACCAGCTCGCTGATCGAGATTCCACTTCCCTTTCTCCCCCCAACGGAAACCGGCAGAACCGTTTGGTGCAACAAGTTCTCCATCCGCTTCATTAATGGCGATGGTTTTCCATTCAGGGTTATTGGGCTCGCCGAGGTTATTCACCAGCTCTGATGCCCGTAAAAATTGACCAGCACTGTAGCTACCGTCAGCTCTAGCTTCCAGCTTCACCAGCATCGGCATATCTGAATACTGTCGTAAGTAGTTCTGGAAATATTCAGACTGCCGTTTCACATGAAATTCTTTGAGAATTACATGACCCATTGCGAGTGCTACAGCACTGTCCGTACCTTGTTTTGGGTTAAGCCAATGATCGCAGAGTTTTGCAACTTCAGCGTAATCGGGGGTAATAGCGACGGTCTTAGTCCCCTTATAACGAACTTCCGTAAAGAAGTGCGCATCGGGAGTGCGGGTTTGCGGGATGTTCGACCCCCAAGCAATGATGTATGAAGAATTGTACCAATCTGCTGACTCAGGAACGTCAGTTTGCTCCCCCCACGTCATCGGAGATGCTGGTGGTAAATCACAATACCAATCATAAAAACTCAAACATGAACCACCAATAAGAGACAAGTATCTCGCACCAGCGGCGTAAGAGACCATTGACATAGCTGGAATTGGGGAGAAACCCACCACGCGATCTGGTCCATGTTCTTTTATGGTGTATATATTAGAAGCGGCAATAATTTCGTTAACTTCAGCCCAAGAACTACGTACAAATCCGCCTCGCCCCCGCGCTGTTTTGTAAGCATTCGTTGAGTCAGAATTCGTGACGATAGATTCCCATGCCTCTATCGGATCTGCAAAACGTCGCTTTGCTTCACGCCACAATTTCAATAGTGGCTTACGCACCATAGGGTATTTAAGACGATTGGCACTGTACAAATACCAGGAGTAGCTTGCTCCACGTGGACAGCCTCTTGGTTCATGATTAGGAAGATCTGGGCGTGTCCTCGGATAGTCGGTTTGCTGCGTTTCCCAAGTTACCAATCCGTTTTTTACGTAAATTTTCCAACTACAAGAGCCTGTACAGTTTACGCCGTGTGTCGATCGAACGATTTTGTCATGCTGCCAACGCGTCCTGTATCCATCTTCCCAATCACGATTTGTATTAAGTGTTTGTCCGTGATCACCAGAAAACGAACCTCCGACTTGTTTAAAGTATCGAAATCGATCCAAAAACTTGCTCATTCAGTGTTTCTCCTATATTTAGGAACTAATTATTATTTATATTTAATTGATAATTTAAGTTAATATCTACGATAAAAATTCGAATTAAATATGTGACTTATTTTTTTGTTGCGTAACCATTCTCTATATTTCGTCCATAAACGAACCACGTAATGATTGAGCAAACGACATAGAAAAATAGGAATAGTATTAAAGCACTTGAGGCTGAGCCTGTAAGAGAGAGCGATAAACCAAATGCCTGTGGAATAAAGAAACCACCAAACGCGCCAATGGCAGATATAAATCCTAATGCTGCTGCTGTATCCGTTCCGGATTTACGCGCGATGACTTCCTCATCCAAACCAGCCATTTTCGCTTGTTGCGTGACAATACGGCGAAACAACACCGCTATCATTTGAAATGTTGAGCCGCTACCAATACCTGCACAAGCAAATAATCCCATGAAGATAATAAGGAAGAGAACAAAGCTACCTGACGTACTTTCCGATGGAGTGGTAAAGAAGATAAGAATTGTTAATAACGCCATTAGAACAAAATTTAAAAACGTTACTTTTATGCCACCAAATTTATCTGACCAAGCCCCACCAACAGGTCGCATAAGCGCACCAATGAGTGGACCGATAAACGCAAATTTCAAAACATCAACGTCGGGGAATTGAGTTTGAGACAACATAGCAAAACCAGCAGAAAAGCCGATAAAAGAACCGAATGCTGAGAGATACAATAAACTCATCAGCCATAAGTGCCCTTGCCTAAGCACTTTGACCTGCTCCTTGAACGAAGCTTTTGCGCTTTCTATATCGTTCATTCCAAACCAAGAAATAACACTAAGAAGCACAATAAACGGGACCCAAACCCAAGCAGCGTTTTGTAGTTGTAGTCCTTCAGATTGCGAATTAAACCATTGAACAGAAATAGCGATAGGAACCACCAGTTGCATTACACTCACACCTAGGTTTCCAAGTCCTCCGTTTAATCCAAGCGCACTTCCCTGCATTTCCTTTGGGTAAAAGAAACTGATATTGGCCATACTCGACGCAAAGTTTGCACCGCCTAAACCGCATAACAATGCAATCATAACGAACGTGGAGTACGAAGTGTGAGGATTACTGATGGCGATTCCTAGCCAAACCATTGGTACAACAAGCACCAGTGTACTGAATGCAGTCCAACGTCTACCGCCAAATATTGAAATTGTAAAAGAATAAGGAATGCGACCGATAGCTCCTGACACAGAGGGCAAGGCTGTTAGTAAAAAAAGCTGCTCAGTAGTAAATGAAAAACCGACTTTAGGCAGATTAACTGCAACAGCACTAAAGATCATCCAAACACAAAAAGACAATAGTAGGCAGGGAATCGAAATCCATAAGTTTCGCTTTGCAATGTATTGCCCTTGAGATAACCAAAACTGTCTATCCTCAGGAAACCATTGTTTAATCGAATGCGCACTTACTCGACCAGACGACTCCATGCCCTTTGTATCTATATTTATTGACATGATTAACACCATTGTTATTGGAAAAACCATTACATTTAGTGATAATTTCGCTTGCAAATTGTTGATTTAGATCAATGACATCATTTTGATAAAACTTCCCCATTCTCTGATGTTACTCATAGTGGTTACGACACAAAAACATAACTTTATGATAAATAAAATAAAAATAGAAAAACCATAAAGACAACTTATCGCAAACTATTAGGTGGTAACCCACAAGTGGTATATCGCATCCCAAAGAAAAGCGATATGATGTCTATTTAGGCGCACACCAGACTAGTCGTGTACATGAGATAATGAATTTTTTGAATATATCTATAACAAAAAAGATATCCTTCTTTATATTAATGCTTTGTATTATATCAATATCTGGCATGATGATTTCACTCGTAATAGTTGATAATATTCAAGGTCGAACTCATATTGTTAATCAAATTGGTTCGATAAGAATGCTGATATATAAATCTATTTCCCCTGCAGAAAATAAAATATTTTCAGAAAATGTTAGCATAATAAAATCGAGACTGAATGATCCTAAAATAAAAGAGTACATGATAGAAAGTGGTTTGAATCGTGAACATAATGAGTTGATAAACTTCTTTCATACAAAAATAGAAAGTGGAAATATAAATTCAATAAAATTAAATGCTGAGGAATTCGTAGAAAAAACAAACATCCTAATTGATAAAGTTGAACAAAACACTGAGAACAACATTAAATCATTAGAAAATATCCAAAAATGTTTTACGGTTCTAGTTATCATTTTTGGTATTTATGCAGTTAGCAACTTATACTCAAGACTATTTAAACCTTGGATGGCGTTAATCGACATATCAAGATCGATTAAATCTGGAGACTTTAGTAAAAGATTTATTGTACAGAAGAATAAAGATGAAATGAATGAACTTGGTGATTCTATTAATTTAATGTCAGACAGTTTAAAAGAAACATATGTAAATTTAGAGAATATTGTATATCAAAAAACTGAAGCTCTTAACCAAAAGAATAAATACTTGGATTTTCTTTACCGAGCATGTAAAAAGTTTAATAATGAAAAGTATAGCTGTGATATGTTAGCACCGTTAACTCAAGAGTTGATCGAACTGACTGGCATACATAAAGTGACTATTTTAATTAAGGACTACCAAGAAAGTGATAACACTCAAATCTTTGATTTTGGTGCATTAAATAGACCTATTTTTTGCAAAAACCTAAGCTGCAACCTCTGCTTTGATGATGGAAAAACGTTTATTGAAAACCTATCAGAATTCAATATAAATCTGAAAGACTCTAGTAATGATTATGGAGAGATTATCATCTCAAAAAATAGCAAACACTCACTAAATATAGAAAACGAACAGCTTATAATTGCATTCTCAGAGCTATTAACACAGTCACTTTCCACTTTCTATAAAGTTCAGCAAGACCAACAGATATTAATCTTAAAAGAGAGGAATACTATTGCTAGGGAGCTGCATGATTCCATCGCTCAGTCCCTTTCTTGCCTGAAGATAAAATTGAGTATTTTACAGATGGATTTATCTAGCTTAAACAACGAACAGATTTCGATTATTGGAGAAATGCGGGAGGAAGTAAATGTTGCTTACTGTCAACTTAGAGAACTGTTGACTACTTTTAGGTTGAAATTAGATGGACTAGGTTTTTTGCCTGCACTGGAAAATACGGTAAAAGAATACAACAAAAAAATAGGTACAAAAATAAATTTTAGTTATGAAATACCAGCGAACACAATATCCATTCATCATTCAATACACTTAATACAAATCATTCGCGAGCTATTAAACAATGTTTATAAGCATGCAAAAGCTTCCAATGTAACGCTAGATTTATCAATGAAAGAAAATGAAGTATCTTTATTTATTTTCGATAATGGTTGTGGATTCTCTATTTCGCAAGAAAATTCTCGCTACGGGCTAAAAATTATTGGTGATAGAGCACAGTCTCTATCAGGAAAATGGGATATCCTCTCCTCTCCTGGTAAAGGGACTGAATTTTATCTAACTTTTCCTATATATTCACGAGTATAACATGATTAAAGAACATACATTTACCAATGCAGATGCATCTACAATACTTTTAATCGATGATCATCCCATGCTGAGAAATGGTATTAAGCAATTACTTAATACCAGAAAGCATCTGACCGTTGTAGCAGAGGCAAGCAATGGGCTTCAAGGGGTGGAGTATGCAATTGACTACGAACCAGATTTAATCCTCTTAGATATTAACATGCCAGAGTTAGATGGCTTAAAAACGTTAAAATTACTTCGAGATAAACACATCACAAGTAAAATTATTATTTTTACCGTTTCAAATTACGATGAAGATGTGTCTAAGGCAATTAAATTAGGTGCAGACGGATATCTTTTAAAAGATATGGAACCCGAAGAATTACTCGCCTCCATTGAAAATGCCTGTCTAGGAAAAACCGTCATCAGCCCAGAGTTAACATCTATTTTAGTAGGAAATCTAAGAGAAAAGAAACAAGAAAAACTAACCAATGTAACTATTGAGGTTCTTAGCGCTCGGGAACAGGACATACTGAAAAACATTGCTATTGGTTTATCAAACAAAATGATTGCTAATAAACTTTTCATCTCCGAAAGCACCGTAAAAGTTCATGTAAAAAGTATCTTGAAAAAATTACAATTACGCTCTCGAGTTGAAGCAGCAGTTTGGGTACATCAGGAAAAAGTTAGATTCGAGTAATGAAATATTTCTGCCTAAACATATAAGATTAAGCAGAAATTCATTTTCACTATACATTAATGCTTGAATAAAATATTGTTCTCTAAAGCAATATGTGTGAGGATATCACTTTCAAATTGATCTAATAATAAATATAATTTTTTCCACGACTGACATGCATCTTCATGCACTTCCAAATAGTTCACCAAAGTCATTAATTCACTCAATGCCTGAATATGATCATCATGTTCTTGCTCCATGACGAAAATAGGTCCATCAGGATAGATCCCTTGATTGATCATTGGAAACAAAATTTGTTCTTCTTTCTCCATATGACTGTATAGGTCGTTCGCAATTCCTTCTAAGCATTCGCTCAAACCAATAGGACATTGAGGGTGATCATAATGTATAGTTTCAACACGTTTTGCTAACTCTATCGCTTGATTCAACTGGTCTCTGTGTTTTATGTGAAAGTTAGCAATGATATATTTTATCAACTCTTGATGAGGGATATCACAAAATTTCAGCAACTCTTTATTGTCTCGACTCAAGTTATTTAATTTATCAATCATGTCAGAATACTTAGCAATATCATCGATTACTAAAATTTCATTTAATGTTTTTCTTAAGTTTATATAAGCATTGATGTTGTTCGACTTTAATATTTTTATTGAACCTGGAATGTTTTTTATAATATCACACAGAGTCATGTTGTTTACGTTCATATCAGTTATCTCCTTTCATAACACTATTATTTTACTCTAAAGATACCTAACCTCTTAGTCGTAAAATACAATTATTTTAAATTTACCACCAAATGATTATGACAATACTGGAAAATAACATTTCATATTTATCCACTGCATACGATAATGGCATTTAAAGATCAAGGCCATTTATATAAATATTCATTAAATCATGTTCTTTTTAATTATAATTAAAAAAAATCAAACGCTTTATTAACATTTAATAATCGAATAGAATTCCGTTTTTAACTTTTACTTTGATTCCTATGTCGCATTTTGACCGCTTACTCAACCTTTCATACATTGCAATACCTGTGCTCCTTACATCAGCTATCATTGCGGTACTTGCAAACTACGGGCATACCACTTCCGCAACCCCTTTGTTGATTGCATCAATAGGGGCTTCCGTCACGATCATTTTTGTGATACCTAGCAGTCCAATGGGAAAAACATGGCCCTTGATCGGTGGACATTTCACGGCGGCGTTGGTGGGTATTGGTTTATCGACGGCATTCGATGATCTCATATTGTTGATAACGCTGACAATAACTAGCACAATCATCATTATGATTGCGCTAAAATGTGTCCATCCACCTGGAGTAGCGACTGCGCTTGTTCCTGTGCTGAGTAATACATCTCAACCAGATGTCTACTTCTTACTCGATCCCGTCTTACTGAATGTGCTGCCCCTAGCCTTATCTGGCATTGTGTATCGCAGATGGATCACTATGAGATCTTCGAACACAACTGAAAAACCATCAATGAACTCAAAGTCTGCGCATGAAAAGTCATCACTCTACTTTGATGAATTACATGAAGTTTTGGAAACGAGAAATGAATGGTTAGACATTGATGAAAAAACGCTCGACGAAATTTTTAAACAAACCCACCTGCTCGCTTTAGAGCACAAAAGTCAAAAATTGACCTGCAAACATGTAATGACAGAAAACATTCTGGCACTCACAGAACATGATTCAGTCTACGAAGGTCTCAACACACTTCAAAAAAATAAATTTAGCGCAATTCCTATTATAAACTCCGATAAGGAAATTGTAGGTATTTTTTCATTAGTCGATTTTTTACTTTATGTCGAAAAAAGAAAAATAAATTCATTCGTAGGTTTATACCTCTTAGCGAAGAAAAAAACGTCTAAGACTATTGGCCAATATATGAAAAGAAATCCGATTTCTATGCATGAAGATCAACATGTCGCTCGTCTTATTCCATATTTGACCTCGGGGTTTCACCATATACCAATTACAAATGACCATAACCAATTAATCGGAATGGTCACACAGTCAGATCTAATCGAATTCTTGTACAACTTAAAACAATAAACTAAACGGTTGATAGATTTATTCCCTTTGAAATGGTTGGTTGATTTAATAGTTTAAAACCAACCAATTTCGCTCAAGCAGTTTTGAACATACTCAGTTTTTCAACAACATTTTCTGTGACCTTTGTTAAATTAATGCCCTGTTTTATAAGGGCCTCACAGTCAATAGCGTTCGAACTAGACAATTGTTTCAACTCATCAACTTTGGCATTTGCTTCACCAACTAGTTGACTTACTGTATGAATGTTAACTTCATGCTCGCTTTCGTTATGTTCAATCAGTGATAGAACCGATCCAATGCTTTCATTGGCATTACGAACCTCAGTTTGGCTTTTAATTGTATTTTCAGATAGAAGAGTTATCGTCGAAGTTTGCGACGACATTTGCGCTCCAGCCATTTTTACAGTCGTTGATATCTCAGAAACTATCGAGTTAATTTCATGCAAGCTCTCTTGCGTGGATTGCGCCAATCTTCTGACTTCATCTGCTACAACCGCAAAACCTCGACCTTGATTTCCAGCACGGGCCGCTTCAATTGCAGCATTCAATGCTAGTAAATTCGTTTGGTCAGCTAATTTTGCAATAACTGAAACGACATTTTCTATCGATAGTGTTTGCGCGGAAAGCTGATTGAAACTCTTCTGTAACTGGTGGTTACTTTCTAAGTATTGATCGAGGCCTTGGACAAGGTTGTCCATCATCCCAACAGAATGCTCAAGCTTCGCGTGTGTACTCTTTACTTGCATCTGGGTTTCTTCAGCCTTCACTTTAAGAGCGATTGAAGTGTTATCAAGCTTTTCAAGCTGTTCATTTAGCGAACTCACACTAGCATCCTGCCTTAAAATTCGATCCGAGATATTTGTCGATTTATATTTCAATTGCGTAGAAATCTCATCTGACGCCATCGCTTGTTGCTGTATTTCTTCAAGCGCCAACTTAACATTGCGTCTGAATGTGTTGATTACATTCAACACATTGGTAATTTCACTGTTGTATTGGCTGTTGACGTTGCAAGGTGTTGATAAATCTTTCCTTTCAAAGTTTTTCATATACATGGTTACATTCTTTAGAGAGTCAACACCCCAAATTTTTTCATCTATATCGTGTATAATTAAAAAAATAACAACGATGCCTTGAAGTATTTGAGAAAGCATATTTTCGGTAAAAAAGAATGCATTCATTACAAGAATAACAACACCTAACCAATGCACAAATCGCATGCGAATAAATAGTGAACGCATCAATTTTCCTTATTTTAAGACTAATCATAGATATTTATTTTCATTTGAGGCAACTAATGTTGCCCCAAGATACGTAGATAAAATTATTTATTCTGCGGCTGATACATAGGCCGATTGGTCTTATTTGAAATAGACCAAAAATTAATATTGAATTGGGCATCATCACTCAACTCAATACGATGCCAATATTGCGGTGGGCTTGTCGCAAATTGTCCCGCATTAATGACAACCATCATTTCAGGTTCCGTGGCATTCGCATCGGCAAAGCCATAGTAAGTCACTTGCCCCTCCATCACACACAATTGACCGAACACGCCTTCCGCTGTGTTATGGTGCGAAAGTAAAGCTCTCGGTACGTTGTCTTTTGTGAAGAAAGGTGTTGAGCGTTGAATCGTCCACTCTTTTGGTATACGTAAATGTGGCATAATTAATACCCTCTCTTGTTTAACTTTTATTTAAATTCGATATTACGATTGTCCATGAGTTTGTGACAATTCGCGAAGCAGTGGGAATGCCTGCGTGACTTGTTCGCTTGTAACAACAAAACCAACGAGATGGCCGTTATCATCTTTCGCTTTCGCCACAACACCAGAGTCAGAGATACTCACCTCCCAATTCTCAACCTCGTTTACCGTTCCTGCGAGTTGGATTGGGTAACTAGGCGTTTTGACCTTGACCATCATGGGTGGTAACACCAGCTCGGCGTCTTGCCCCAACAGTTGTTTACCTAGTACGTTAGCGCTTAGCACTATAGGTTGTAGGTATGGCATCATTCGATCTTGAATTTCTGCGCAATCCCCCAACGCAAAAACATTGCGAGCTGAGGTCTGCAAACGACTATCGACGACAATCCCTTTGTTAACTCTAATAGCTGCTTCTTTAGCCAACTGTGTATTGGCACATAAGCCAGCCGCTGAAATCACGATATCGGTTTCAACTGTGCGCCCAGAGCGTAATGTGGCCGTTAATCCACTTTCTGAACGGTCTATTGCGACTACGCTAGTTTCTAATCCCAGTTGGATACCTTGCTGCTTAAGCTGTCTTTCAATTGGCAAAGCAATGAACTCAGGGATTAAGTTTGCCAATAAGCGAGTATTTGGCTCAATAACGGTTACGTTTTTACCACAGGTTGCAAGATCCATTGCAATTTCAACACCAATTAGCCCGCCACCGATGATCAAAACCCGCTTTGCTCGGCTAATTTGTGTTTCAGCCGCCTGATATTCTTGTAGCGAGTTCAACGTCAATACGTCTCCTACTCCATCACCATTCATTGGTGGAACAAATGCTTTTGCTCCTGTAGCAAACACCAGTTTTCCATAGGGGTAAACTTGTCCATTTGCTGTCACCTGCTGCGTGTAAATATCTACCTTTTCAACCTTGGTGTTTGCAAACAAGTCGATGTTATGTTCTTTTGCAAACATGTCGCCAGGTTTGACAACTAAATCCGAGGCTGTTTGTTTTCGACTAAAAACATGACTCAAATCTGGCTTGTTGTACTCGGCACCATCTTCAGCAGTAAAAACCTGAATTGGAATATGTGCGTCCATACGACGCACTGTTTTAATTAACTGGTAAGCAGCAAAGCCACTACCAATGATCACTATAGGTGTCTGCATACTGCCTCCTTACGCTTTATGTTCTACAAAGACATCTTTGCCTAAGTGACATTCTGGGCATAAGAAGTAATCGGGTATGTCAGACCATACTGTTCCAGGTTCAATGCCTTGGTTTGGCTCACCCTGTGAAGGATCATATACCCAGTTACATACAGTACATATCATGCACTGACAACCTTCAGGGTGTGGCTGTTCCTGTTGGACACCAAGCTGAACTTCTTCGACGTTTCGCGGATTCACTTGAGGAGCCTGAGATGCTGGTTCGAGAGCTGTCGAATGTTCTTTTGTAGATCTTGATAGCGAGTTGTTAGCCCATAATTTAGCAATCGCCTGACCATGTTCACGACATTCGCGCATTGCTTTTCCATCTGGTCGCCATTTGGTTTTCAAACTTATCGCAGTTTCGAATCCTGCATCGGTTAACCGCGCATGTATACGATCAACTGCACCGCCATTCCAACCGTAACTACCAAAAGCGGCAGCTTTTTTCGCTTTAAAACGAAGCCCCGTGATTTCCTCTAGCATACCTGCCACTTTTGGCATCATGACGTTGTTCATGGTTGAAGACCCGACCAAAATACCTTTAGAGCGGAAGACGTTAGCTAGAATTTCATTCTTATCATGCTTAGAGACGTTGAAAACCTTAACGGCAACGCCAGAATCAACATCATGAATACCTTGTGCAATCGCATCCGCCATCATTCGAGTATTATTTGACATCGAATCGTAGAAAATCGTAATGCGATCCTCTTGATAGTTGTCCGCCCATTCTAAATATTGCTCAATAATTTGAGCAGGATTATCTCTCCACACAATACCATGTGATGTAGCAATCATATCGACAGGCAGATTAAAACTGAGTACCTCTTTAATCTTTGCAGTTACTAAGCTGCTAAACGGTGTCAAGATATTGGAGTAATAACGTAAACACTGATCCATCAACTCATTTTGATCGACTTCATCATTGAATAATCGTTCATCACAATAATGTTGACCGAATGCATCATTACTAAATAACACCGCGTCACCCGTCAGATAAGTCATCATACTGTCAGGCCAGTGAAGCATGGGCGCCTCAACAAAAACGAGCTGTTTTCCGTTACCAATATCAATGCTGTCACCTGTTTTTACCGTTTTGAAATTCCATTCGGGGTGATGGTGATGTCCAACAATTGAATCTATCGCGGCTTCGGTACAATAAATGGGGGTGTTGGGAATTTTCTCCATTAATGCAGATAAGGCACCCGAGTGATCTTCTTCCGCATGGTTTACAACGATAAAATCAATGGACTTAAGATCAATTTCCATCTCAAGATTTTGAAGAAATTGATGACTGAATCGATGATCAACGGTATCAATTAATACCGTTTTTTCTTCTCTAATAAGGTAGCTGTTGTAGCTTGTACCTTTAGTCATTTTGTATTCTGTACCATGAAAATCTTGCACTTCCCAATCGCGTTGACCTACCCAGTGAATATTGTTTTTAACATGAATTGTCATTGTCACTACCTTAACGTGAATTTAAGTTAATTTATCTCTGATACATTAGATAGTGCACAAGGCATGCCAATAACAAAATTCCTTTAATTATCAATACTTTAAAAACAATACCTCACATAATTAGTGTCACTATGACAATGTTGACAGCTGTCATTACGACATTACAATTGTCATATTGACAATCATAGGTATTCAATATGACTACACTAATCGCCCAATGGCTTCACATTACACAAGATCTGAATTCAGCTCTTACTCGACAAGCTCGCTTTGACACCTTGCTCACCACAATACGAGAAGTCTTAAAGTGTGATTCGTCTGCTCTGCTTCTTTATGAAGATCAACACTTTAAACCGCTAGCCATCAACGGTTTAGCAAAAGAAGTATTGGGTCGCCGTTTCTCTATCAATGAACATCCAAGATTAGAAGCGATTGCCCGCGCGGGTGATATTGTGCGTTTTCCATCGGATAGTAACTTACCCGACCCCTACGACGGCTTGATCCCGAACCATGATGACAAATTACACATCCATTCATGCATCGGGTTACCCTTGTTAATAGACGATCATCTCATTGGCGCAATCACCATTGATGCTTTTGATCCCTTCCAGTTTGATTCACTTCTAAATCATGAGCTGCGTTTTATCAGTGCGTTGGCCGCTGGCGGACTTCATACCGCATTGCTTCTAGAACAATTGGAAACACAGACCAGCTTGCCGAGAGAATCGTTTACTGAAAAACGGGCATTGAATGACGACATTATTGGCGAATCGCCAGAAATGAAGTCATTGCAACAACAAATTAATGCGGTCGCCGATACGGAACTGTCCGTATTGGTCATGGGCGAAACTGGGGTTGGAAAAGAGTTGGTTGCCAACGCCATTCATCATCGTTCTAATCGCGCAGATAAAACATTGGTCTACCTAAATTGTGCAGCGTTACCTGAATCCGTCGCAGAAAGTGAGTTGTTTGGGCATATAAAAGGGGCATTCACTGGTGCGATAAGTAACCGCAAAGGCAAATTCGAACAGGCCGATGGTGGCACTCTATTTCTAGATGAAGTTGGAGAGCTATCACTTGAATTACAAGCAAAGCTGTTAAGAGCGTTGCAGTATGGGGACATTCAGCGTGTCGGGGATGATCGTCATATCCGTGTAAATACGCGTATTGTGGCCGCCACCAACCGCGTGTTACATGAAGAAGTTACCGCAGGACGATTTAGAGCCGATTTATATCACCGTTTGAGCGTCTTCCCTATTCGCGTTCCGCCACTGCGTGAACGCGAGGAGGACGTAATATTGTTAGCTGGTTTTTTCGCAGAACAGCTACGAAGTAAATTGGGGCTTAATAGTATTCGTTTTTCGCCCGCTCTTATCCAAGCACTCAAACAATACTCATGGCCAGGGAACGTGCGAGAGCTGGAGCATATGATCAAACGTGCAGGTGTATTGTCCAAAGCTCGCACACACTCAGCGGACATCGAATTGATGGTGTCAGACTTTGATATCGAGACATCACCATCTGCAAGTTCAGATGGAATCAACACACCCGATATTTCGTCGATTAGTGAACCTATCGTGGGGCTTAAAGAAGCAACAGATGAGTTTCAGAAAAAAGTCATTGTTCAAACTCTCAATCACAACCAAGGCAACTGGGCAGCAACGGCTCGCCAATTGGAATTGGATAGTGGCAACCTACACCGTTTAGCTAAACGTTTAGGGATAAAGCAATGATTGAGATGTCTGTTTGTACCATCACTGGTGAGAACGAAGAGTGGGGCAAGAAATCATGAACCCGCACTTCTGCTGTTCATTTCTTCATCGGCTAGGGTTAGTTGCAACAAAAAGGCGCTTGATTACAAAAAAATGTGATATCATGCGCCTCTTTTTTTTTCTCAGTCATTAACTAGCATGAAGTTTCCTGGTCAGCGTAAATCTAAACATTACTTCCCCACGAACGATCGAGATCCTCTGGTCAACGAATTAAAGGCCGCACCCAAAATGTTTCGCCCAACCGTGGTTGGCGTTGGACAGACTATTGTCGATATCGAAGCGCGTGTGGACGACGATTTCTTAGCCAAATACGAACTGAGCAAAGGACACTCGCTGGTTCTTGAAGAGAGCAAAGCGGATGCGTTGTACGATGAGTTGGTTGAACGCGGTTTAATCACCCATCAGTACCCAGGCGACACCATTGGTAACACGCTGCACAATTACTCCGTGCTGGCCGACAGCAAATCGGTGCTACTGGGCGTGATGTCCAAGAATATTCAAGTCGGTTCTTACGCCTATCGCTATTTGTGCCGTACATCGTCACGAATGAACCTCAATCATCTACAAACCGTCGATGGACCAATTGGCCGCTGTTATACCCTTATTTCTCAAGATGGCGAACGCACTTTTGCTATCAATGAAGGCCATATGAACCAGTTGGCGCCAGAGAGCATTCCTGAAGAAGTATTTGAAAAAGCGTCAGCGCTGGTCGTCTCCTCTTATTTGATGCGCGGCAAGCCCGAAGATCCGATGCCACAAGCGGTACAAAAAGCAATCGAATATGCGAAAAAGCACCAAGTGCCTGTGGTATTAACGCTCGGCACCAAATACGTGATCGAAGGCAATCCACAGTGGTGGCAAGAGTACCTACGTGACAACATTGCTGTCGTAGCGATGAATGAGGAAGAAGGCTTTGCATTGACTGGAGAACGAGATCCTTTACAAGCAGCGGATAAAGCATTGCAGTGGGTCGACTTGGTACTTTGTACTGCCGGCCCCGATGGTCTCTACATGGCGGGTTACACCGATGAAGATGCCAAGCGAGAAACCACGCATGATATCTACCCAGGTAGTATCGAAGGCTTTAACCAGTATGAGTTTAGCCGTGCGATGCGACGCAGTGATTGTAAAGCACCAATACGCGTTTACTCGCACATTGGTCCTTACCTTGGCGGGCCCGCGGAGATCAAAAATACCAATGGTGCAGGGGATGGCGCGCTCTCTGCTTTGCTGCATGACATGGCAGCCAACGCCTTTCACCAAAGAAACGTGCCAAATTCAGTGAAACATCAGCATATTTGCCTGACTTACTCTTCTCTGTCACAAATTTGTAAATACGCCAACCGCGTGAGCTACGAAGTGCTTACCCAGCACTCTCCTCGCCTCTCACGTGCCCTTCCTGAGCGGGAAGACAGCTTGGAAGAAGCCTACTGGGATCGCTAGTAGGAACATTGAGCTAGATGGCTGCCAACGGGCAGCCTTTTATTTTTGATCTCAGCCAATATTTACCGAAATAATCTAGTTTGCTCCCAATCAGGTTAGATATACTGCTTTACTACCATATTTAGATCCGTATTATTCGCACGCAAACGTTTGCTTTGGCGAAATCAAAAGGTTCAACATGCTTTCAGATATTGATATTTGTCGCTCGACTCCACTCCTTTCCATAGACAAAATTGCTCAACAGGCCGGTTTGCTGCCAGACGAATTTGAGACTCACGGTAAATACAAAGCAAAAGTATCGGCAAAATGCGTCTCTCGCTTAGCAGACAAACCCGACGGCAAGCTGATTTTAGTCACGGCTATCACACCAACGCCTCTAGGCGAAGGGAAAACAGTCACGACCATTGGTCTTGCGCAGGGTTTACGCACACTTGAACAATCTGTCATGGCGTGTATTCGCCAACCTTCCATGGGGCCAGTCTTTGGTGTTAAGGGCGGCGCAGCTGGCGGCGGTTATTCGCAAGTCGCGCCGATGGACGAACTCAACTTGCATCTGACTGGGGATATTCATGCGGTCACTGCAGCGCATAATTTAGCCGCCGCCGCCATCGATGCCCGAATTTATCATGAACAACGCGAAGGCTATGCGGCGTTTGAAGCTCGCACGGGCTTAACAGCACTGCGTATTGACCCGCATCGAGTGGTGTGGAAGCGCGTGATGGATCACAACGATCGTGCGCTGCGCAAAGTTCGAGTCGGTTTGAATGACCAGGGCAAAACCGTCAATGGATTTGAACGAGAGGAAGGGTTTGATATTTCTGCGGCATCAGAGTTGATGGCCATCCTCGCTTTATCCAAGAATTTGCAAGATATGCGCACGCGGATCGGCAAAGTAGTTTTGGCGTACGATCTCGATGGCGCACCAGTGAGTGCCGAGCAGCTGCAAGTGGCCGGAGCGATGACGGTCACCTTAAAAGAGGCGATCAAGCCAACGTTAATGCAGACTCTTGAGGGAGTGCCTACACTGATCCATTCAGGCCCGTTTGCTAATATCGCACATGGTAACTCCTCGATCATTGCTGATGAGATCGCGTTAAAACTCTCCAGTTACGTTGTCACCGAGGCGGGGTTCGGTTCTGACATGGGACTTGAGAAAGCGTGCAATATCAAGTCGTCCACGTCGCATAAAGCACCAGACTGTGTGGTAATTGTCGCCACGTTAAGAGGCCTGAAAGCCAACTCAGGATTATACGATTTACGACCGGGCATGCCTTTACCAGATTCCCTCTTTTCCTGTGATGCAAAAGCGCTCGAATCCGGTTTCAGCAACCTAAAATGGCACATAGACAATGTGCAAAAATATGGCTTACCTGTGGTGGTCGCGGTTAACCGCTTTCCACAAGACAGTGACGAAGAGCTTTCACAGCTTGTCGAATGGGTACAGAATTTATCTCTAAATGTACGAGTGGCGGTGAGTGAAGGTTTTGCCAAAGGTGGCAAAGGGATGGAAGCCGTCGCACGTGAGGTCATTGAAGCGTGTGCAGAGCAGGCTGATTTTCACTCGCTTTATCAGCCTCAGCAAAGTTTGCAAGAGAAAATCACGACCGTATGTCGCAAAGGGTATGGCAGCGGCGAGGTGGAATTCACTCCTTTGGCGCAGCAACAACTGTCTCTGTACCAAGAACTTGGCTTTGGCGAGCTCGCGGTTTGTATGGCGAAGACGCCGCTCTCCATTTCTTCAGATTCATCACTAAAAGGCGCACCCAGTGGCTTTCCCATCACCATCCGTGAAGTGAAGCTCTGCGCTGGTGCGGGTTTCGTCTATGCTCTGACTGGAAATGTGATGACCATGCCAGGGTTGCCAGACAAACCTGCGTTTATGCAGTTGGATATCAACGAGAATGGGGAGATTGTCGGCTTAAGTTAAGCTCACCAGACAAATACCTGAACTAACGCATTTACAGTGTAAATAGGCACCAAGTTGGCTTGGCGCCTATTTAATACCTGTCAATTTATTTTAAATATCAGAAACTTATCATTCATGGACATTAGTTTTAAACGCTTGAACATCCAAGCGTATCAAAGGCTCGACTTTCCAAGATACTTTTAATCTCCGCTGCGCATGACAGCACTTGCTTTGGTGAACAAAGATCAACAAAACGACCCGATGCCCATTTATCGTGCAAAAACACTCAATGAATGCATGTTTTTTGTGCAGAATCATAGATTATCTAACAAAAAACTGAGCTTTTTAGGGCGACTAAATTGTGGCGTAATTCTTGTACTAATCTGATTAGGGATGCACTAATTCAGGGAGAAAATATATGCAAGATATCCTCGCGGTGATACTTGCCGGCGGTGTCGGATCGCGTTTGAGTCCGTTAACCGACAACCGGGCCAAACCAGCCGTACCATTCGGTGGAAAATATCGCATCATCGATTTTACGCTGACCAACTGCCTTCATTCCGGTCTGCGTAAAATTCTGGTGCTGACGCAGTACAAGTCTCACTCGTTACACAAACATTTGCGCGATGGCTGGTCGATTTTTAATCCCGAGCTCGGGGAATACATCACGGCCGTCCCCCCACAAATGCGCAAAGGCGGCAAATGGTATGAAGGAACCGCAGATGCGATTTATCACAACCTTTGGCTCCTCAACCGCAGTGAAGCAAAGCATGTCGTCGTCTTGTCTGGTGACCACATCTATCGCATGGACTACGCCGCGACGATCGAAGAACATTTGGCCAATCAGGCCAAATTAACCGTAGCCTGCATGGATGTCGCCTGTAATAAAGCGTCTGCGTTTGGCGTCATGGGCGTTGATGACCAAAACCGCGTTCACTCATTTGTCGAAAAACCAGAAAATCCACCACATATACCCGGCAACGAAAGTCGTAGTCTCGTGTCAATGGGCATCTACGTATTTGAAATGGAAACGCTAAAAAGTGTTCTGTTGCAAGATGAAGAAAATGAAGAGTCTTCGCATGACTTTGGTAAAGACATCATTCCTAAACTAATTGAAACCGAAGGGGTTTATGCGTATCAGTTCTGCGGAGCGAAAGGACGTGTGGATCGTGACTGCTACTGGCGAGATGTCGGGACCATTGACTCTTTTTATCAAGCCAATATGGACTTGTTAGAGCCAATTCCACCTATGAATCTTTACCAGAAAAACTGGGCGATAAGAACCTACGAACCGCAGTTCCCCCCTGCACGTACGGTCTCTTCGGGCACAGGTAATGAAGGGATCTTTATCAACTCGATCATTGCCAACGGCGTGATTAACTCAGGTGGCTCAGTTCAGCACTCGATTGTCTCTTCCAACGTGCGCATCAACGACGGTGCCACTGTGGTTGATAGCATTATTTTCGATGCGGTCGAAGTTGGCGAAGGATGCCAACTGGTCAACTGCATTATCGACAAACATGTGAAAATCCCCCCTTACACTCAGATAGGTATCAATCGCTTCGAAGACGCTAAACGATTCAAAATTTCAGAAAACGGCATCGTCGTGGTTCCAGAGAGCTATCAATTTTAACCTCCCTCCTGCTGGTATTAAAAAAACCCCCGTCTGACATTCAGACGGGGGTTTGCCTTTTGCAGCTATCGATAACTGGTTATGGACACGTTACTTCATCCCAGAACCAGTTCGATTGTGTTGGTGATTCCCACACGCCCGGGTTGTTTTTCGCCACGAAGCACTTGTCGTTATAAGTGACGATGTCACCGCTTTTCGCTTGCGTTACACCCGGTTGCCACTGAATGACCTCACCCGATCCTGTGTTTCCACCAGTATCGCCGCCCGTGTCACCGCCTGTATTGCCACTGCTAAGATCCGCAAGCGGTAAGTCTGGCTGCTCAAATTTGAACGCGTAGTCGACACCGTTGATGTTCACACTGTAGTTCGCCGGTCCAGAAATCGGCAGATAGTAGACCATGTCCAGTTCATAGGTTCCGCCCGCAGGCAACTCTTTCCAAGCCGGAAGAGAGAACGCCACACGGTGCATCACACCATCCAGACCGCCGATATTGTTTGCGCGAGTATGACCAGAGGCAATCACTTTCAAACCGCCACCAGACTGATCTTTCGCGTTATCCGGCGCGGAAACAGGAATGTCGAATTGGAACTCAGTTCCACCAGGGATCGCGGTGCCAGTGTTGTTGGTAAAGGTCACTTTCGGGTTGATTGGATAGTTCTGATCGCCGACTTTAAAGCCGCCCACAGAAACCGCGATATCCACTGTTTGCGCTGGAACCGCACTGGTTGCGACCGCATTACCGTAAGGCGTTGCTGACTTGAACTTATCGTAAATCGCTTTGGTCATGGTATTACCCATGTGGTATTCACCATTGCCCGAGGCACAAGCTTGTTCCGTCTCGTCAATCGTGGTGCGCTTACCGTTTTCATCAAGCACATAACAGCTGTAGTCACCCGCCAGTTCCCAGAACATAATGCCGCCAATCTCTTTGTCGATCACGTAATCCGCTTTGACATTAATCGAGGCTTTATCTTCCGTAGAGAGGAAGACCGATTTTTCCGCGTTCCACAACCATGGTGCGACCGCGACACTGTCATAGTGGCGGACATAGTTGCCGACCAACTTGTCTTGTGGATCATTGATAGGATCAAGCTCATAGGCAGACGCGTACGAACCGAAAATGCCGTTCTCTAGGTTTTTCGCGTGCCACATTGGGTTGGAGCCCGCCCCCATCTCATCACCTGCAGCGTTGACATCATGCCACATGTTATCGATTCCGGTTGCACCATAGCCACAGTTGTTCTTCTCACCTTCGCCTGTTCCCGGCGCACATTCAGACTGATTTGGCAACGCTGCGCGTCCCCACAGACCGTTAGTTCCGCCCTTCACACCCTGCCAGCCGCGCGTGTAGTACGGCACACCAATGTTAATGCGTCCTGCTGGCATGGAGCCGCGGAAGTAGTGGTAAGCCCAGTCAGTGTTAAGGTAACCAATACCGCCGTACTGCGCCGTGCCATACACATTCCACTGTGCCAACTCAGAGTCTTCGCCTGTGTCAAACAGCGCCGCGTTGTGGCCAACGTGATCGTTCCACGCACCATGCAGGTCATAAGACATGATGTTGACGTAGTCGAGATACTTGGTGACATCGAACGTTTCCATACCGCGCAGCAGATAACCCGATGAAGGTGCCGCGATGGTCAACATGTAGTGGTGACCATCTTGCGCCGAGGCTTGATCGAGTTTTTCACGCAGTACTCGCATCAACTCTTGGTAAGAGGCCCAGAGATACTTACGACGGGGCTCCATAAAGGCTTTATCGTCTGGGTTACCCGCGCCAGCCATGGAGGTTGGGTATTCGTAATCGATGTCCACACCATCAAACTTGTATTTGCGAATCATTTCGACGGCAGACGCAGCGAATTTCTCGATACCTGCGTGGTTAATCGAACCATCCGCATTCGTCGTCATGCTGTAGAAACCGCCATCGGCCACACGACTGCCATCTTCAGCGAAGTGACCGCCAGTTTCGGCCCAACCACCAATTGAAATCAGCGTCTTAACACCATATTTCTGTTTGTAGGTAGCCAGCGCACCAAAATGGCCTTTAAAGCCCAAGGTTGGATCAATTTCGACGCCCGGCCACTCTTTACCCACCGCGGCGTTATTGGGATCATTGACGTTACCAACATTGACTTTGCCATCAGAGCCAATGCTGACAAACGCATAGTTGATGTGCGTCAGTTGTTCCCACGGAATGTCTTTGACCAGATAAGCGGCTTGCGGATCGTCGCCACTACGCCAACTGGTGAAGTAACCAATCACACGGCGAGGATGATCGGCGCCCATTTTTTCGCGGCCTTCCTCGTCATACACAGTACAGTAAGGTACGTTAACGCCCTCGGTCTGGTACAAACCATCCGGACGACAAGATGCCACGGTCGCCGCACCGTTTACTTTGAGCGTTTGCGCCGCAGAGTCAGTCGTTGCGCCAAGATTATCGGTCGCACGAGCGAACACAGACAGGGATCCCGCTTGAGTAGTGGTGTAGTCGAGAGAATAAGGAGCAGTCGCCGCCGTACCGACCAGCACGCCGCCAACAAAAAAGTCAACTTTCTCAACCTTACCATCGCTGTCTGCGACATTTGACGATAAGGTCACCACAGCACCTTGCTCAACTGTCGTTGCAGACAGAGCCAGATCGACCGTTGGCGCATTGTTGCCCGGTTGCGTCGATTCGACCGTCAACGTAACTTTGCTTGGCTGGCTAGCGGCGCCTTTATCATCATAAGCGACTGAGCTGAACGTGTGCGCGCCAGCTGTCGCCGTCCAGGTTGCAGAGAAAGGCGCAGAGCTGTCTTGACCAACAACCACTCCATCGATGAAAAACGCCACTTTTGCCACCAAGCCATCTTGATCTGCTGCGTTGGCTGACAATACAACCACATCACCCTCTTTCACCACATCAGTAGAGAGTGGTGAGGTCAATGAGGTCGTTGGAGCTTGGTTTACGGGATCAACCGGGTCGCCATCACACGCGCCAAGCGCTTTCCACTGCGCCCAGTCGCCTGAAAATTCGGCAGGGTTATTATTTTGTGTCCAGTAGCGGGCCTCGTAAGCTTGCCCTTGGTGCTGTACTTTATCGCCTCCGGTATAAACCGTTGCAGAGTTCCATTCTTGCAATGGCGAGCAGTCAACGGCGGCGTAGCTGTTGAAGGCCATCAAACATGAAGCCGTTAGGGTACTGAGTGTAAAGACACTCTTGGCGGCTTTTCCATTCTTTAAGCGCATACTTGCTTTTCCTTAAGTGATTGTTTCAACGTGAATCTGTCAGCGAACTTTCGTTTCGACGACTTATATTTCATCGTGAAATAACTTAAGTACAAGATGGAGTTTTCACACCTATTAATTGCGATATTTATAAATTGACTCGCAAGAAAGCAGTGCAAACGTGCAACAGGATCGATCTTATTTTGTACCGACAACTAATTTCTGATTAATTTCGTACACTTAAATAATCTGGAAAAATCGTTCCTAAAACGCGCTTTTGAGTATATCTCTCTATGAATAAGCCCATCACTAATACATTATTGTGCAATATGTTTTATAGGTGCTGCACATCAGATAAAACGCGGTCATTGGGATGACACATTTCTATGCTGCAACGCTGCCACTCGGCGTTTCATTGAAGTGTCTTTTGTATTCGCGGCTAAATTGAGAAGTGCTGGTATAGCCGACCATTCTCGCCGCATCGTTGACCCGACGCCCTTCAAGTTTGATCAGTTCACGCGCCTTATTAAGCCGCACCTTTTTGATGTACTGGATCGGCGACTCCAAAGTAACGGAGCGAAAGGCGTTGTGGAAAGCAGAAACGCTCATGTTGGCTTCGGCCGCCAAACCTTGCACCGTCATTGCATTAGGGTAATCCTGATGTACTTTTTCCAGCACACGGGCAATTTTTGAGTAGAAACCCTCTTTTTGAGCCAGTTCAAACAACACGTACCCTTCTTGGCTAAGCAAAGCGCGAAATACGATCTCTTCAAGCAAAGATTCACCGAGCATTTCACTTTCAACATCATCACACAGTGCGCGCATGAGGCGTTTACAAACATCCAGCATCCGATCATCCATCTTGACTGACTTCAAACCGCAAGCTTCTTGACTCACAGGTACGCCAGTACGGTAGTTGAGGCTTTCCAGTTTATGCACCATTTTTTGTAGCATGGGCAAAGGAATATCGACTGAAATACCCAGCAGTGGCTGATGCTCGGAAGCAAATGCCTCACACTCCAAAGGCATCGGCACACCCACCACCAAATAATCATTCGGTCCATAGCAAACTGGCGTATCACCAATGTGGATATTTTTACATCCCTGACCAAGCACTATGATTCCAGACTGATAAACAAATGGCTGGCGCGAATTTCCTCGGCTACTGCGATAAAACCACACGCCGGAGATTGGCGTCTGTGTGATCCCTTCCAAGCTGCTTAAGCCACGGCACTCCACATAGCGCTGCATTGTCTCTGCCAGTGTTTCCATTCATCCCCTCCACACAATTTTTGTAGTAATAGGCAAAATAATTCGAGTTTTAGGCCTGCAAACATCCAACACTCTGGACTATTATGCAACAACAAAAGCAAGACAAGTCAAACCAAGCAAGAGGTGAAGCATGAAGTTTTCTTACTCCAACCCAACTCAGATTTTTTTTGGTCAAGGGCAAATTAGCGCTATTACTCGCGCGTTGGATCCGCAAGCGAAAGTTCTGGTGATCTACGGTGGTGGTTCCATTAAGAAGAACGGCGTTTATGACCAAGTGGCCAGTGCCCTAAAAGGATTTGACTGGGTGGAATTTTCTGGTGTTGAGCCCAATCCGACCAAGGAAACCTTGGACAAAGCGGTTCTCATCGTGAAACAGCAGCAGATCAACTTTATTCTGGCCGTGGGCGGTGGTTCAGTAATTGACGGTTCAAAATACGTGGCGGCGGCGGCGCAATACGAGGGCGATGGCTGGGACATTTTGACGGGCAAGCATCAGGTGAACAGTGCAACGCCACTGGGCGCAGTACTAACCTTGCCTGCAACGGGCTCTGAATCCAACTCCGGCGCGGTGATCACCAAAGCAGAAACGCAAGACAAGCTGGCTTTCCTTAGCCCTTACGTGCAGCCTAAGTTTGCGGTAATGGATCCTGACGTGATGAAAACGCTGCCTGAAAAACAGCTTCTGAACGGCATTGTCGATGCGTGGGTACACGTGTGTGAGCAGTACATCACCCGTCCAACTGGCGCGATGGTACAGGATGCTTACGCAGAAGCGCTTCTCAAAACATTGAAAAAACTTGGCGAGCGCTTTGCCGATCGCGACAGCGATGAATGGCGCGCCAACCTGATGTGGGCGGCCAACCAAGCTCTGAACGGTTTGATCGGTAGTGGTGTGCCACAGGATTGGGCAACGCACATGATTGGCCATGAACTGACAGCGCTGTGGCATGTTGACCACGCTCGTTCTCTGGCCATCGTTCAGCCTTCTCTGCTACGTAACCAGATCGAGTTCAAACGCGCGAAATTAGAACAGATGGGTCGCGAAGTGTTTGCCTTACAAGGCGATGAACAGTTGGCAGAGCGCACCATTAATGCTATTGAAGCCTTCTACCACAGCATGGGCGTTGCCACTCAACTTACCGAGCATGGCGACGACAAAGAAGCTGCGATTGATGCGGTGATCAGCCAACTGAACAACCACGGCATGGTGGCGTTAACTGAGAACCAATCCGTGACACCAACTGAGGTGAAACAGATCCTAACGGCGGCGATTGCTTAGTTCTTCGATGGCATTATTTGTCGGCAAATCAATGACACACTATTTCGTGTACAAAAAAGCCCGCTAGCGGGCTTTTTTGATAGGGTTAGAAAAAATCAATCGAATTGCGACCACTGCTTGGATCGCGCGTCGCTTGTGGCTTCTCTGTTTTCTTTCCTTTACCCGCAGCCTGAGAAAGCGCGTTCTTCTGTGCTTTGCGCTCTTTGTGTGCCGCTTTGCGGCCTGTGGATTTGGGGCCCGTCCCTTTGGGTTTAGCCGCTTTATTTTGACGAGACTTCTCTTTACGCACGGTGGCTAGCGGCTTTTCAGCTTCTTGCTCCACCGCTTCTGGCTCAATCACAGGCGCATCGCACACTACCACGTAGTATTCCTGATTGAACTCAAAAAAATCCCCATCGTACATTTTGCGGCGTTTACGCGTTTCCAATTCGCCGTTCACCGCCACATAGCCTTCGGCGATCACATGTTTCGCTTCACCGCCACCGCTCACCAAGTTGGCAATTTTGAACACTTTATACAGTTCAATCGGTTGACTGGAGACTTCAATACCAATCGCTTCTATTTCTATCTCTTCAGCGCAATCGGCATCGTCATAAGGGTAGTCTTGAGTCATGTGTTTATCTCGTTACAGAATTTGCCGCAGTTTAAACTGATAGCCTGCCAACCTCAAACGAAATAGCTGAAACTAACTCGCGGCCTTGTTCATCTTCGATTTTCCAGAGATGAAATTCCCATGGTAAGAGACGTAATGAGCTAAAGTTAAATAAAACTCGGGCAGATGAAGAGGGATTATGCGGAAATCCAATAAGATAGGTTGGCAACTGTTGATCGGGCTGAGCACACTGGCAACGACCTCGCGCGCGCATTCAACCCAAGTCATCATCTACAGTGACGACGCCTACCCGCCCTACAGTTATCAAATTCAGGGTAAAGCAACCGGCATTTATCCCGATATTTTGCGCCAAGTCTTTGAAAAAATGCCGGAGTTTACCGTCATCATTAAACCCGTGCCATTCAAGCGCGGTTTACGCTTGCTGGAAACAGGCAAAGGTTTTGCATTGTTTCCTCCCTACAAGTACCTAAATCGCCGTCCTTACATAAACCCTTATTCGACGCCGATATTGAAAGAAGAGGTGGTGGTGTACTGTCACAACGACGTTACACTTCCCAACGGGCCAAGCTTGACGCGTTGGCCAGAAGACTTTTACGGCAAGACTATCGGAATTAATGCCGCTTTCTCCATTGGCGGAGAGGCTTTCTGGAAGGCAGCTCGCGATGGCCAACTGCGAGTCGAAGAGGCTAAAGACAATCAAGAAAACATTCTGAAAATGCGGGCAAAACGCATCGATTGCTACATCAATGACAAGCTTTCTATCGCTTGGGAAATCAAACGATTAAAGCTTTCTGGCCGTATTGATAAAAGTGAATATTTTCAACTTGCCGCCCTGGTGAGCACAGAATATGGCTATCTCGGTTACACCGTCTACGCGGAAGATTTTCCCTACAAGGAAAAGTTTGTGGCACAATTTGACCGAATATTACTCGACCTACAACAAGCTGGCGTGGTCGAGCAGGTGATTCGCACCTATACCGATTAACGCCTATCTTGAGGAGTGGTTTGCCCTTGATCACACTGGCAACTTGTAACCTTTTGAATTATTTGGCTCCTCCGGGGGCTTTTTACGATTTCAGTAATATTCTGACCTTAGAAGAGTGGCAAAAAAAGCAGACTTGGTTAAAGCAAAAGCTGCTGGAGATAAATGCCGATGTACTCGCGTTTCAGGAAGTCTTCAGCCCGGACGAGTTGCAGCAGTTGTGCCATACACTGGGTTACGGCCATTTTGCTGTGGTTGATAAGCCCGATATCAGTGACGAATTTATATACACCTCCCCTGTGTTAGCGCTGGCTTCACGCTATCCACTGCTTTCGGTTGATCCTGTGGTGCCCGAAAGCCAGCAGTTGACACAGTTGGGTGCAAATGGTGAGTTTACTTTTAGCCGCACGCCACTGCATGCGGTTGTCGACTTGCCCCATCTTGGGCCATGCCACTTTATCGTGGTGCATTTTAAGTCTCAACGCCCTACCTTGCTGCAAAATGGGTCAGAGGATGCTCAGATGCAGGTTGCTGGAAGCTGGTTGTCCACCATACAAAGAGGTTGGGAAGCATTATTACTGCGTCAATATCTGGTTGAGACTTACCTGAGCTGTGCTCAGCCGATGGTGGTACTGGGCGATTTTAACACGCACTTAAACAGTATTGAGCTACGCCCTTTGCTCGACACCAGCCAAACACCGCTCATGCAAGATGTTCGTCAGCTTGTCTCTTCTAACGACACGCAAACTTGGCCGCCGACCCACTATCATGGAGAGCTTGGATTGACAATTGACTACATTTTGCTTTCTGAAGAATTTTTCCCCAGAAACGCCGAGAAAATCGCCAACGTAAGCCAAGTTTCCGTTTGGGATCAGCATTTAGTCAGCCCCAATTTTGCTGATGACCAGTTCGCCAGCGACCACGCATTTGTCTCTGTCACCTTGTCATTGCTTTGATGTTACCAACCCTACATCCTGCGCACGATTTTACGTGGGATCAGCTCAACTCCCGGTTTGTAGCGTTTGGCCGAGGCGTTGAGTGCCAATTCCAGCGCGCTGTCGGCAATCAACTCAAACTGTTGTGGTAATGAGTTCACTTTAAACGGCAGAAAATCCAACAAGCGATTGTCACCAAAGGTGGCCAGTTTTAGCGAGTCAATCAACTCCGGCTCTTCGAGAAGTACATCCAACACACCTTCTAAGAGTGTGTAAGAAGTTGTGATGATGGCGTCGGGCACGCGGTTTTGCGCTATCCATAAGCGCATGATTCGATAGCCCTCATCGCGATGAAAATGCTCGCCATAGGCAGATTGCGCCGTTTTCCCCCACTTGCGCAGCGCCGATTCATACCCTTGGTGACGCTCGCGCGAAATGGTCAACTCGGGCAAAGCGCCGAGCAAACCTATGGTGTGTATCTCATCACTCACTAATGAACTGGTGAGCTCGTATGCCGCACCAAAATCTTCACTCACAACGCAACTAAAGTGCTCATCATCTAAAGGACGGTCGAGCGCGATCACCGGCGTGCCCGCTTGCTGCATCTTGAGGTAGTAGTCATTAGCACCCGGCATACTGGTCGCGACAAACAGCGCATCAATGCGTCGACTCACCAGCGCTTCGGCCACTTTTTGTTCGGTGTCGGGGTCATCGTCAGAACAGCCAATCAAAATTTGGTAGCCCGCTTTGCGCGAGTTTTGCTCAAGCAGTTTCGCCAGCCGCGCATAACTGGTGTTTTCGAGATCGGGAATAATCAAACCAAAGGATCGCGAGTTCCCTGCTCTTAGCGACGATGCCGCATGATCGGGGCGAAAATTGTACTCTTCCACCACGGCCATCACTTTCATTTGCGTCTTTTCGCTGATCCGATATTTCTGCGCTTTGCCATTAATGACATAGCTGGCTGTGGTCTTAGATACACCAGCCAACTTGGCGATTTCATCTAGGGTCATTGTTCTCACCTTAATCTGTGCGCCGGATCATAGAATCCGCTTCTTGATCTTAAACTCGGTTGAATTATACGCTGAATCGATTCAGTATAAAAGCTGAAAGGATTCAGCAAACTTTGAAAGTTGTCTTAGTTCAAGCTTAACGAGACAACAGAGCGCACAGCATAGGTATTCATAGGAAAAGTACCCTTTGCTGAATTTTTTTAAATGACTTGCTGAATCGGTTCAGCTGAAAATACAGCACTAGACTTAGAACCGAACCATGAACGAGTGCCACACAAAGGCTAAGAGGCAACATGCTTAAACTCAATGAATCAGATATCACTCTACAACAGAGTGCCGAGAACAAACTGGACGCCATCCGCCACATTGCAGCGGCTTTAACCAACAAAGGCCTTGTTGCCGAAGGTTATGTACAAGGCATGCTCAACCGCGAAGAACAAAACTCGACATTTCTCGGTAACGGCATCGCCATTCCACATGGCACCACCGATACACGTGATTTGGTCAAACAGACCGGAGTGGCGGTTTACCACTTCCCACAAGGAGTCGATTGGGGTGATGGCAACACCGCTTATCTGGCGATTGGTATTGCGGCCAAATCCGACGAACACTTAGGCATTTTGAAGCAGCTCACCAAAGTGCTGAGCGCAGATGGCGTTGAAGCGCGTTTAAAGCAAGCCTCCAGCGCCAAAGAGATCATCGCGCTATTAAATGGTGAAGTGCAACTTGAAGCGGAATTTGACGCCGCATCTATCCAGTTACAGTTCCCTGCCAGCGATATGGTGCAGATGAGTGCAGTGGCTGGCGGTTTGCTGAAAAACAGTGGTTGCAGCGACGCCAGTTTTGTTGCGGATTTAGTCACCAAAACACCAACCCACCTTGGTGGCGGTTTGTGGTTGGTCGGCAGCCATGTCGGTGTCTCTCGCACAGCGGTTTCTTTTGTAACCACGGCTAATCACTGTGAATACAACAACCTGCCGGTTAAAGGTCTGCTGGCATTCTCAGCCTGTAACGATGCACACCAACCTATTCTGGCCAACCTTACCCAACTTGTGTTCGACAAACAACAATCGACTCTGCTAAGCGCCAGCGCAGAACAAGTCATCGCGCTGTTGAAAGGCGAAGAAAGCAACGCGGCCAGCGATGCATCCAGCTCTGGCAATGTCGCGGTGTTTAAGATCAAAAATGCCCATGGTCTGCATGCCAGACCAGGTGCAATGTTGGTGGCTGAAGCGAAGAAGTTTGAATCGACGATCAAAGTATCGAACCTCAACGGTGACGGTTCTACTGTTAACGCCAAGAGCTTAATGAAAGTGATTGCGCTGGGTGTCAAACACGGCCACCAGTTGCAGTTCACCGCCGAAGGCCCAGACGCACCGCAAGCGCTAGAAGCGATTGGTGCCGCTATCTCATCAGGCCTGGGTGAAAGCTAAAAGGTGGCGAACATGAGTAACAAGACCAATAACGTTGTCACCATTACCCTCAATCCAGCGCTTGATCTCACTGGCAGCCTAGCAGCATTGAATATCGGTTCAGTGAGCTTGGTTAACCAGAGCAGCCTGCACGCTGCGGGCAAAGGGGTTAATGTGGCGAAAGTGCTGAGCGATCTTGGCGCGAAGGTCACGGTAACCGGGTTTCTTGGCAAAGATAACCCAGAAATGTTTCATCAGTTGTTTAGTGACATTGGCGCGCACGATGAGTTTGTCTATGTCAACGGCGCGACACGCATCAATGTCAAGTTGGTGGAAGCGGATGGCCGCGTCAATGACATCAACTTCCCGGGCGTCACCGTCAGCAGTGCAGACATTTTGGCGTTCGAGCAGACATTGCAGCGCTTGATGGCCGACCATCAGTACTTTGTCTTTGCTGGAAGCTTACCACAAGGCGTTAGCCCAGAGCAGTGCGCTAAGTGGATTGCACTACTGCAAAGCGAAGGCAAAAACGTCCTGTTTGACAGCAGCCGCGCGGCCTTAAAAGCCGGCCTAGAAGCAACACCTTGGCTGATAAAACCCAACGATGAAGAGCTCAGCGAGTTTGTCGGTCAACCATTGACTAGCCGAGAAGCGTGCCAAAACGCGGCGCAAAGCTTGGCTGAAAAAGGCATCGCCAACGTTGTGGTGTCGATGGGTGCAGAAGGTGTGATGTGGCTGAATGACCAGCAATGGTTGTGCGCCCAGCCACCGAAAATGGCCGTGGTCAGCACGGTTGGTGCGGGCGATACCCTCGTTGCAGGGCTCTGCTGGGGCCACATGCAACAGATGCCAAAAGCCGAATTATTGAAGTTTGCCACCGCGTTGTCCGCTATGGCGGTCACGCAGGTTGGCGTGGGATTAACCAGCCAGCAAGAGCTGGAAAATATACAACAAAGAACGCAAGTTCAACTGCTCTGTACTGAAACGAACTAACGACAGTGCAAGCTACGAGACAAGAAGGTTAACAGTATGAAAATTGCAATTATCACTGCCTGCCCTAGTGGCGTCGCAAACAGCATCATCGCTGCCGGATTGCTAGAAAAAGCGGCTAAAGCCCTGAACTGGGACGCCAGTATTGAATGTCAATCAACGGTAATGGATTCGCCTACACTGACCGAGCAGCAAATCGCCGCCGCGGAAGTGGTGGTTATCGCCGCCAATACGGAGATAGATGACCGCCGCTTCGTCGGTAAAAAAGTCTATCGCGCTTCGATAGATCAAGTTACCAGCGATGCAAGTGCCTTTCTACAAACCGCCGCCACTCAAGCTCAGTTGCTTGAAAAAGCGTCGGTGACCACCAGCCAAGCAGCACCCGTGGCAGCGACAAAGAAAATTGTTGCCATCACCGCTTGCCCAACTGGCGTCGCTCATACGTTTATGGCAGCAGAAGCGTTAGAAGAAGAAGGCAAACGCCGTGGTCACCAAATCAAAGTGGAAACTCGCGGCTCTGTCGGCGCGAAAAACCAACTTACCGCGCAAGAGATTGCAGAAGCGGATCTGGTGATCATCGCCGCCGATATCGAAGTGCCACTGGAGCGTTTCAACGGTAAGAAAATGTACCGTACAAAAACGGGCCCAGCGCTGAAGAAAACTGGCGAAGAGATGGACAAAGCGTTTGCTCAAGCTACCGTTTATCAGCATTCTGGTTCCGCCAACGCCTCTTCTGAAACAGAAGAGAAAAAAGGCGTGTACAAACACCTGATGACTGGCGTGTCGCACATGCTGCCTGTGGTTGTCGCGGGTGGTTTGATCATCGCCCTCTCTTTCGTCTTTGGTATCGAAGCATTTAAAGAAGAAGGCACCTTAGCCGCAGCCCTGATGACGATTGGTGGTGGCTCCGCTTTCGCTCTGATGATCCCAGTTTTGGCGGGCTTTATCGCTTTTTCAATCGCTGACCGCCCGGGGCTTGCACCAGGTCTTATCGGTGGCATGCTGGCAAGCTCGACAGGCGCTGGCTTCCTTGGTGGTATTGCAGCCGGCTTTATTGCAGGTTACTCGGCGAAATTCATTGCCGACAAAGTTCAGTTGCCACAGTCGATGGAAGCGCTGAAACCCATTTTAATCATCCCGTTTATCGCCAGCTTAATCACTGGCCTCACCATGATCTACATCGTCGGCGGCCCTGTTTCTGGCATCATGAGTGCCATGACTGCGTTCCTCAATAATATGGGCTCGGCTAACGCAGTACTGCTGGGTGTGATCCTTGGCGCGATGATGTGTTTCGACCTAGGTGGTCCGGTGAACAAAGCGGCATACACTTTTGGTGTTGGTCTACTGGCTTCACAAACTTACGCCCCCATGGCCGCTATTATGGCAGCAGGCATGGTGCCAGCGCTGGGTATGGGCTTAGCCACCTTCCTCGCTCGCGACAAATTTGAGCCAAGTGAGCGTGAAGCGGGTAAAGCCTCGTTTGTACTTGGCCTGTGTTTTATCTCTGAAGGTGCGATTCCATTTGCAGCGAAAGATCCAATGCGTGTTATCCCTGCTTGTATGGCTGGCGGCGCACTGACGGGAGCTCTCTCTATGCTGTTTGGCGCGAAGCTGATGGCACCTCACGGCGGCTTGTTTGTTCTACTGATCCCTAACGCGATCACACCGGTACTGATGTACTTAGTCGCAATTGCTGCGGGTACCGCACTGACTGGCTTTGGCTATGCGTTTCTTAAAAACCGCGCTGAGCAAAAAGAAGCGGCAACCACACAATCCAATGCTTAAACCTTGATGCGCTAAATCCCCCCGATTTGGCCTTTCACACCTCCCCTTGCGGGAGGTGTTTTTTTTAATTGCTCCCCCTTCAGCTCCCCACTTTCATCATCCTCGGTTGTATACCTATAATCCGCTATGTGGCTGGCATCCTAGCCAATGCCTGAAACGACTCAAATTTGAGACATGACCTTTCTGCTTTTGCGCAAGCGAACGACCAAAGCACAACAACTAACGATGTTTCTGGATATTAGCGAGACGCTAGCTACAAATTCTAATCTGTCGACCAACTCCAGAAACAAAAGTTTGCCGAGGAAACCTTTTTACTGGCGCACAAAAAAGCCCCATTGATGTTTCAACGGGGCTTTTTTGTGACGTATTCATTGACTTGGTTTAGCGCACCATATTGGGCTTAATACCAAACAAAATGGCAAACATCACAGGGACGACAATCAGCGTCAGAACAGTAGCAAAGCCTAGCCCTGCCATAATGGTGATTGCCATTGAGCCAAAAAAGGCATCAAACATCAGCGGGATCATACCCAAAATCGTTGTCAGCGCCGCCATACTCACTGGACGCACCCGGCTCACCGCACTGTCGATAATCGCCTGATAAGGTTCTTTCCCCGAAGCAAGCTCAATATTAATTTGATCCAGCAGCACAATGCCATTTTTCAAAATCATGCCACTTAAGCTCAGTAGCCCCAAAAAGGCGGTAAAGCTAAACGGCATATTGGTGCTTAACAAGCCAAACGAAACACCAATAATCGAAAGTGGCACGGTAAACCAAATTACCAGCGGTTTTTTCAGCGAGTTAAACAGCAAAATAGTAATAACAAACATCAGCAAGTAACCCATAGGAAGCGAGCCGAACAGCGCTTGCTGGGCATCCTTCGACGACTCATACTCTCCACCCCAAGTGATGCTGTAGCCATCGGGTAGAGGCAGTGCCATCACTTTCGGCTGGATACGCGCGAAAAGACTGGCTGGTGTATCGTCACTCAAAATGTCGTGGTCAGCCAGCACCGTTAGGGTGCGCTTACGGTCACGACGCTGAATCAAAGGTTCCGTCCACTCAAGCGTCACCCCATCAATCACCTGATCCACCGGAACGTAAGTCTGTAGCGACGGGCTCCAGATCTTCACATTCTGCATCGATGCAAAATCGACCCGCTCGGATTCGGGTAAGCGACCGACGATCGGCAAAATGTGCGTTCCATCTCTCAGTAGCCCCATGGTATTGCCGCCAAACGCCATTTGCAGCGTGTTCGACAGATCTTCTTTGGAGATACCCAAGCGACGTGCTTTCGACTCGTTAAATTGCGGTACTAATTCTTTGGTGCGTTCACGCCAGTCGTGACGAATGTTTCTCGCTCCCGGATCAGTGTGCAGCACATCCTCAACCTGCTTTGCTATATCTCGCAATACTTGTGGATCAGGACCTGAAATACGCGCTTCTATCTTAGATGCTGGCGATGGTCCAAATTCCATCAATTTAAACTGAAACGTCGGCTTGTCAAACTGGCTCGGCAACGCTTGCGTCAGTTCATCCAACAGGGCAAACATGCTTTCTCTGTCGAGGGCGCGCACCTGCAACTGCGCATACGCTTCATAGCTTTTTTCCGGTTGATAGGTCAAAGCAAAACGCTGCATCCCCTGACCAATGGACGTAGACACAAACTCTACTTGCTCGTGCTGGCGAATAAAACGCTCGACCTTTTCGGTCTGCAGCACCGTTTGGCGGATATCGGTTCCTTGCGGCATCCACATATCGACGTAAAACATCGGCGTATTCGACGGCGGGAAGAATGACTGTTTCACCATACCAAAGGCAAGCACCGCCGCAACCAATAGCCCCACCATGGTGGTGACGGTCAACCAACGAAAGCGCAGGGCAAATTTGAGCATCGCAGAGAAAATCACAAACAGCGCGCCCTTATAAGGGTCTTCCTCTGTACCACTGCCTTTTTCTTCCTCTTTGAGCAGTAAATCGGCTAAAAATGGCGTAATAGTTAACGCGGTCACCCAACTGAGGAAAAGGGAGTAGCACAGTACCCAAAATAGCGATCCCATAAACTCCCCTGTCGCGTCCTGCGACAAGCCAATCGGAGCAAAGGCGGTAATCGCGATCACCGTTGCTCCAAGCAGTGGCCATTGCGTTTGCTTGACAATATCAACCGCCGCCTGCACTTTACTGCGCCCTTTCTTCAGACCAACCAGTATCCCTTCCACCACCACAATGGCGTTGTCCACCAGCATGCCTAGTGCGATGATTAACGCGCCAAGCGAGATACGGTGAAGTTCTATCTTGTTGTAATCCATCAAGATAAAAGTACCAAATACGGTAAGAAGCAGTACAAGACCAATGATGATGCCACTGCGCATACCCATGGCAAACAACAAAACGATGATCACGATAGCAACGGCTTGCGCAAGGCTGACGATAAAATCTTGCACCGAGGTATCGACTTCGGCGGCTTGATTGTAGAAATAGTTCAACTCAACGCCAGCGGGTTTTATCGATTCGAGCAACGCCAACTCTTGGCTGACTTTCTGCCCGACTTCCACCACGTTGACACCTGAGGCAAAGGAGATCCCTAAACTGATTGCTGGCTTGCCATTGAAAGTGACGACGTTAGTCGGCTTCTCTTGAATATCTCGGCGGACAGTAGCCACATCTTTGAGGCGGATCAGGTTGCCCGTATCACGGCCATGAATGATCAAATTTTCCAGCGCTTCGACTGACGTTAAAGTGCCACTCGGGCGAATGGTCAGGCTTTCACCGTTCACCATCACTTCACCAGAGGCCACCACATTATTCTGTTGGTTAAGCAGCCCAGCAACGGTATTCATGTCGAGGTTTAACGCAGCCAGACGATCAAGTGAGATCTCGACAAACAACATCTCTTGCTGATCGCCAGCAATCGCAACCTTACCCACGCCGTTAATCAATTCCAACTCGCGAGTCAGATGGTCGGCATAACGTTTGAGCTCCACATAATCGTAGCCATCACCACTGAGCATGATCATCACGCCGTAAACATCACCGAAATCATCAATGATCTGTAAAGACTGAACACCCGAAGGTAATGTGGGCTTGAGATCATTGATCTTGCGTCGCATTTCATCCCAAATCTGTGGCAGCTCAGCGGGGCCATAATCCATCTTCATGCTCACCATGATTTGCGACATGCCATTGGATGACGTCGAAGTAATATGGTCTATGTAAGGAAGCTGGCGGATCTCTTTCTCCAGCGGATAGGTCAGTTCCTCTTCCACCTCTTTAGAGGTCGCGCCGGGATAAGTTGCAATAATCATTGCATCTTTAATGGTAAAAGCGGGATCTTCCAAGCGGCCGAGATTAAGAAAAGAAGTTACGCCACCAATGGCTAGAATAATAATAAATAGCCAGCTAATGACCCGGTTCTTGATGGAGTATTCTGCGATATTCATTATTGATTGCTCTCCACCATTTTGACTGTTTTTCCTTCACGCAGTTTGCGCAGACTGGAATTCACTATCACATCCCCTGACGTAATACCTGAAGAGACAATGGCACCTTGACCATTGATTTGACTGATCTTAACTACCACTCGCGTCACCTGCCCTTGATTGAGCTTCCAGACAAAGAATTCGCCAGATTCACGTCCGGCATCCAAGCTGGTCATTGGTAATTGATAGCCGTCCACCGAGGTGATACCCGCCGCCTGCATATCCACTTCAACACTGGCGCTGGTGCCGGGCAAAATCGGCGGTGAGATCTGCTCCATCGCTAACCACATGGCATAGCTGCGAGACTGGGGATCGGGTTCACTGGTGTACTCCAAATAGTGCACAGGAAACTCGCCCTCAACGCCAGAGAAACGCGCTTTCGGCTGATATGTCGCTGATTGACGATCGGGATCCACTTTAGCTAGCACGTTATCGGATAGCTCAATTTGCACGTAGACCTTATCATCCTGATAGAGATTAAGAATTGGTTCACCAATTTCTGGGCGTTCATAACGCTCTTTGAACACATCGGTGACGGTCCCCGGAAATGGCGCCACCAAGCGGGTGTATTCCATCTGATTTTTGGCCATCTGATACTGTGCGTTGGCGAGCTGGCGATTGGCCGTGAGTTCATCAAGCTCCGCTTGTGAGATCATCGCTCGCTCAAACAGCTCTTTCCCACGCTCATGCTGCTTAAGCGCCAACGCATGTTTCGCTTTGGCATCTTCAAGCGCCTGCTTTTGTTTGCTGTCGTCGAGTTTTGCCAGCAGTTGGCCTTGTTTTACGCGATCGCCCGCACGCACTAACACTTGCAAAATTTCGCCAGTGGTACGAAAGGCAATCGGCGTCTGCTCGGCAGCCACCACTTGCCCTTTAAACACGCGATATTGCGTTGTCACTGGCGCCCCGACTTGGTAAGTCGAAACGGTCAGTACATCACTTTGATGGTCTGGAGCGTGCTCTTGGCACCCGGCTAAAGCCAATACAGAAAGTAGTGTCAGCGTAATTAAAGATTTGTTCATTAGATCCCTTCCTCACGTTGCCACGCTTTGACAACCTGCCCTTCGGCAAGATTTTCCACTCCGGCTATCACCACGCGATCTTGACGGTTCAACCCCGAAATGACATCCCCGTTTGCGTTGAGTGACAATGTCACCTTCTTCAATCGTTGGTTCTCTTCATCCACCAGCCAAACCTCACCTTGCGAGCCTTTCTTTGACACCCAAGCCGCTTCTGGCAAGGTGAAATACGGCGTTGTATTGGCTTTACCAATCGAAACTTGTCCTGTCATCCCACTGAGTAAGTTCCTATCTTGCGGGCGAGTAATGGTCACAATCGCCGTGTAGCTGTTGGTATCAGCATCAGGGCGCGTGGTGATCTCTTTGAATTGAGCCGGGATAGGTTTATCGGGTTCGCTGTCCATCGTTACCCACATCGGAAGATTCTTAAGTTTGTCTAGGCCATTCGCCTCGACATAGGAAACAGGAATGGTAAACGAAACGTCTAGCGAACTGTTGTCGATCAAGTTAAGGATTTGCTGTTTGGCCGCGACCACTTGATTGGGTTTGACGTAGGTGTAAGAAACCACACCACTAAACGGCGCTTTCAACGTCGCATAGCCTAAATCCGTTTTTGCCTGTTCATAGGTTGCTCTCGCCGCAGTCAATGCGGTTTCCGCTTGATCATAGACATCGGTACTAATCAGCTTCTTATGATACAAGCTTTGTGCTCTTTGCCATTGTGTTTGCGCCAGCGCGTATTGCGCACTCGCCGCATCCAACTGCAACTGCAGATCGGCTTGATCCAATCTGGCTAACAGCTCTCCTTGTTGTACTTCATCGCCCATACGCACAGTCAATGCATCAATTTGCCCCGCAACTTGAAAAGAGAGTTGCGCTCGTTTGGTCGCATCAATTTGCGCGAGAAAACTGTCCGCCGAACTTGTCATCAAATCCTTCACCGACAAAAGCTTTACAGGTTTCACCGTCAACGCCGTCGTTTCAGAAACAGCCTGATTACACCCAACAAGCAAGCCAATCGTAGCTAAAAGCACACTGCTATTGAGCAAAGTGCGTTTTATCAAAGGTTTTCGCACAGTCGCTTCTCCAATCATCCATTTATTACACGGATGTGCAGTATATTGAGATTCAAGAAGCGATCAATATATTTTCCACATGTACAGCAAAAAAATTAGTCAATCGACGCCCTTGTGGTTAAACTAAGGCGTTTTTTTGCAAAAGAGGAAAAATGCTCGGTTATGTCAGAAAGAAAGCAAGGTCGTCGTAGCGCTGAAGCGGCAGAGCAAACCAAATGCGAGATCCTCAAAATCGCGGCAGATATGTTTGCAACCCTCGGCTTTGAGCGGGTTTCGTTACGCAATATCAGCGAGCGAGCGGGTGTCTCGCACAGCCTGATCCGCCATCATTTCGGTAGCAAAGAAAAGATTTGGCAAGAGATCAGTGACGCTTTGGATGACTATCTACAAACCTACATTACCGAGTTGATTGGTGAGATTTCGCAGCAGAATAGCGATTGTGCACAGCAAATTTACCAATTTTTGGTGCGCATGTGCGCGTTTACGTTGGTGCACAAGCAGCCAATCCAACTGATTGCCGATGCGGTTCGCCAAGACGACAACGCGCTACTGGAATATTTCCTACGTTCCAAAGACGAGTTCGCTGCCGCGTTTGAGCCGCTTTACACCCAATACAATTTACGCCACCCTGAAAAACCTATCTGCATGTGGGAAATGAAATGGCAAATGTTACTGCATGCCCATGGTGCATGCAGTTTAACGCCATTTCTTGGCGAAACCTGGCCGGGCATCAGCGATGCCGATACGCTTTTGCTCAAGCATTGGGAACTGTTTAACCAGCAGATTGCTAGGCAGCTCGATATCCATCAAGACAAGATGATTCATCCCAGCAAACTGGACGATATTGTTATTGAAGTGGCTTGCCGTCTCAGTAATCCCTCACAATGAAAAATTGCACAAAACGCCGTTGCCAATCAGTGGCGTTTCGCAGCCAACACAGAAGCAAACAAACCAGCAAACCAACACCCAAAGCGCCCCCTTTTCTCTGTGAAGCCAACACCGCTTCTAATCCCGCGGTGGTATTCGCCGCCTCAGGCACATAATCACCGTTGAGATAATCGACACGCATCTGTTCTGTGATCACTATTTTGGCCGTCTCTTTACCACTTAGCACACGGTCGATCCAAGTCGAGTAGTCTTGAATTTCAGTAAATACCGACGTAACGGGCCACTGCGGATCGCCACAGGTCTGCGGGCCAAAACTGGTCAGGCCTACTTGGACCAGCGTGCCGTTGTTGTTCCAGTAGACAGGGCCACCAGAATCGCCATGACAAGTGCTGTTTTTCAACTGCGATACACTGCTATAGCTACCATCGAAACAGATCTGCTTTGATGTGAGGTAACGACCCGCCGAAAATGTCGCAGCGCAAAGATCATTTGCAACATAGTTAAGCGAAGCGGCTAGTAGGCGCGTGTCACTGTCATCATTGGTTTGGGTATTACCATGCCCGACAGTGAAAAATGGCTGCCCGGCACTTCGATATGATTCATCGCTTGGTCGCACTATCACATCATTAATCGCATCGATATTCATCGCTGTGGCCAGTTTCAACACCGCGATATCATCGGGAAACAGCACTTGTGCGCTATCGATAAAGCTGTCCGGGTAGTAGATCTCACTCACACGTAGCCGTTGAATATTGCCAAAGGGATACTGCTTTTCATCTTGCAGTTGTGGCACCACCACCATAAATAAAGGCAATGACGCGGAACCCGTTACGCAGTGCGCTGCGGTTAATACATGCAGAGGGTCGAGAATACTCGCACCGCAATAGGGACCTGAATAATAGATACCGTTATATTCGAGCGAGTCATAGTAAAGACTGGCAATCGAGGGGTAATCGGAAACACTGACCACACTGCCATTGACCACGCGAGTTTGTGGCAAAGATTGCGCGCAAAGCGCCGCCGATGCCAGCATGGCTGCGGCAACCAGCGAACAACGGGATAAAGAAGTGATAGAAAACATAACACCGCGCCCCCAGATAGAAGCGCGGTGTTGATTGGAGAAAGCAAGTTCACTTGCTTAGGGATTCAGCACAACGCTTCGTTAACCACGGTAGTAGCGTTGCGGTACAAAAGGCATTTTCTCTACCGCCATCGGTAGCAGCTTGCCACGAACTTCGGCAAACACTTCGGTGCCAATCTCAGTAAGGTCTGCGCGTAAGTACGCCATAGAAACTGGTTTACCTGCATTCGGACCTGCGGTACCACTGGTTACTACACCCACTTTATTACCATCTGCGTCGAAAAGTTCAGCTCCTTCTCGAACGGGAGCTTTGGTTAACCCCACCAAACCAACACGTTTGCGGGATACATCTTTGCTTTCAATCTGTTTTAGGATGATGTCTGCGCCAGGAAAGCCACCCTCACGCTCACCGCCTGTGCGACGCACTTTCTGAATTCCCCAAAGCAGGCTTGCTTCCACTGGCGTGGTGGTTTGATCGAGGTCGTGACCATAGAGACACAAACCACACTCCAAACGAAGAGAATCGCGCGCGCCAAGGCCAATCCATTCCACTTCTTGCTCTGCTGTCAGTGCACGAGCCAGCGCTTCTGCTTTGTCGGCGGGAACCGAGATTTCGTAGCCGTCTTCTCCAGTATAGCCGCTGCGAGAGATGATGCATTCTTCGCCCAACAATTCGAGTTTCTGCACATCCATAAACATCATCTCAGCCACCGCTGGTTGGAAACGCGCGAGAACTTCAGCGGCTTTCGGGCCTTGAATCGCCAACAGAGCACGATCATCAATCACTTCCAGCTCAACATCCGAAGGAATGTGCGCTTGCAGATGGTTGATGTCCTGCTCTTTACAAGCCGCGTTCACCACAACGAACAAATGATCGCCAAGGTTCGCCACCATCAGATCATCCATGATGCCGCCCTGCTCATTGGTAAAGAAGGCATAACGCTGCTTACCTTGCGCAAGATCGATAATGTCAACGGGAACCAAAGACTCAAGAAACGCCGCTGCACCTTCTCCGTGTAGTCTGAGCTGTCCCATATGAGAAACATCAAACAAACCTGCTGCGTCGCGCGTGTGCAGGTGCTCTTTCTTTACGCCTAGCGGATATTGAACTGGCATATCGTAACCAGCAAACGGCACCATTTTGGCGCCCACTTCAATGTGCAGCGCGTGAAGCGGTGTTGTCAGTAATTCTTGGTCAGAGTGTTCTTGAGTCATTTTCGTCTCCATTAGCTAGACCCAGCACAGCGATCTATCAGCAATTAAGTTGAGCAGTTTTCCACCAAGGGAAAATTCTGTTTCCTATAATAAACACGAGCTAACGAGTTTTGCACGATCAACTCGTTTGGAACCGTTCAAAATGTGACATTTAACAATTTATTCACAGCAGAAATAGGCAGAAATAACGCCGAAATGCGGGTTTTATCAGCAAAGCGGCGCTATTGTAATTAAGATTTTCGCAAAAGCAAACGTTTGCCTTCACTATAGGAAATTTACATCTTGTTAGCACTATTTAGCGGTCACCCACAAAATGTGTGCATCTTCGTCACTGACCGACACCAACATGTGCCCCATATTGGCATCGTAGTAGACACTGTCACCTTCGCTCAGCACCACAGGTTCGTAGAATTCTGAGAAGAACTGTACCGCCCCAGAGAGAATCAACAGGAACTCTTCCCCGTCGTGGCGAACCCAATCCCCATATTCATCAAAACTACGCGCATGAACCACGCTTTTGAATGGCATCATTTTCTTATTGGAAAGTTGGGTGGCTAATAACTCATGCTCGTAGGTTTGGGTTGGATGTGGCTTACCCAGCCCTTTCTTGGTGATATCCCGACGGCCAGTGGCCACTTTTTTTCTTGGCGGCTCAAAGAGTTGTGGCATATCAATCTTCAGCCCATGAGCCAATTTTTGCATTGCCTGAAAAGTCGGCGAGATCTGTTCGTTCTCAATTTTGCTTAAAGTTGAACGTGCTAAACCCGTGCGCTGACTCGCCTCTTCGAGGGTAATTCCCAACTTGGCGCGCACCTCTTTAATCCGCTGACCGAGCTTAAGCGGCTCGATATTTTGCTCTTGCGACTCTTTCGCCAGTGTCAGAGATGGGTACTCATCATAGAAATCTTCCGACATATTTCCCTCGTATTTATTCTTCGCTTCCTGTTCACAAATCATTGTGCATGAAGCCTAAAGTGGAGAAAAGTGCAGCAGGATAAATAAAGCGTGCTCTTGTTAACAAAAAACGCATTCATGTTTCCTATAGGAAATTTTCGGTTGATTGTTCAGTTAACAACGGGTATGTTACCAACTTGTTAGTTGAAGAGATGCTTTTTCCGCACGCATTGACCGAAGGAAGTGACGTCAATCTGCGGCCTTTTGTACCCATTTGGGATGGATTTCGCTCTGAACAGGACGGCTAATTTATAGCCGGTTCAGCTATTACAAAGGACTGTCGAATCAGAGAACGACGGTACACAGATTCGACAGATGATTGAAAGGTTATCTACCATGAACAGCACTTACCAAAACCACAGCTTGGAAAATTTTTTCTCCACTAACTTGTCAGCAACCGACGATGCGGTATTTGCTGGTATCCAAGCCGAATTCACCCGCCAAAACGAACAGATTGAGCTCATCGCTTCTGAGAACATTGTCTCAAAAGCGGTAATGCAAGCCCAAGGCACCTGCCTGACCAACAAATACGCAGAAGGTTATCCCGGTCGCCGCTATTACGGTGGTTGTGAACACGTTGATACCGTCGAAGCGATTGCTATTGAGCGCGCGAAAAAACTTTTTCGTTGTGAGTACGCAAACGTTCAACCCCATTCTGGCGCGCAAGCTAACGGGGCCGTTAAGCTCGCTCTCCTTCAACCGGGTGACACCATTTTAGGTATGTCGCTTGATGCAGGTGGCCATCTTACCCACGGCGCTCGCCCTGCGCTTTCAGGCAAATGGTTCAACGCGGTGCAATACGGGGTGGATCGCCAAACACTCGAGATTAATTACGATGACGTTCGCGCGTTAGCGCTTGAGCATCAACCGAAGATGATCATCGCAGGCGGCAGTGCTATTCCACGCACCATCGATTTTGCCAAGTTCCGGACGATTGCCGATGAAGTTGGCGCGCTACTGATGGTCGATATGGCGCACATTGCTGGCTTAGTCGCAACCGGCGCTCACCCTAGCCCACTACCACATGCTCATGTAGTTACGACGACAACGCACAAAACTCTGCGCGGCCCTCGCGGCGGTATGATCTTGACCAATCACGAAGAGATCAGCAAAAAAATCAATTCTGCGGTTTTCCCCGGTTTGCAAGGCGGACCATTAATGCACGTTATCGCGGCTAAAGCGGTGGCGTTTGGTGAGGCGCTTGGCCCTGAGTTCAACACTTATATCGATTCGGTGATCAATAACGCAAAAGTTCTGGCTGAAGTGTTGCAAACTCGCGGCTGTGACATTGTGACTGGCGGAACGGACACGCACTTGATGCTGGTGGACCTGCGTCCGAAAGGACTAAAAGGTAACAAAGCAGAAGAAGCATTAGAGCGTGCAGGGATCACATGTAACAAAAATGGCATCCCATTCGACACGGAAAAACCTATGATTACATCGGGTATCCGTTTGGGTACGCCAGCAGGCACCAGCCGAGGCTTTGGCGCAGAAGAATTCAAACTCATTGGTCATTGGATTGGCGATGTACTGGATGGATTGGTTGACAACCCTGAAGGCAACGCTGAAGTAGAGCAACGCGTGCGCAAAGAAGTGAAAGCACTATGCGGCCGCTTCCCTCTTTACCAATAAACCGATTTTAAATCCTAGTAAGATATTTTGGAGATTAAGCAATGGACAAAACACTGAAGTTTACAGATAGCCACGAGTGGGTACGTGACAACGGTGATGGTACTGTAACTATCGGTATCTCTGAGCACGCACAGGAATTGCTGGGCGATGTGGTATTCGTCGACTTACCAGAGCTGGAAGCAGAGTTCGATGCCGGCGACAGCTTCTCACTGGTTGAATCCGTGAAAGCCGCTTCTGACATTTATGCGCCAGTCACTGGTGAGATTGTTGAAGTCAACGAAGAGCTTTCTGACAGTCCAGAGCTAATCAACGAAGAACCTTATGAGGGTGGCTGGATTGCGAAGATCAAGATGGCTGACCCATCTGAACTGGATAATCTCAAAGATGCAGAAGAGTATCTAAGCTCTATCGAAGAAGATTAATTAAGACATTTCGACATAAAGCTGCCTGCACCGTGGGCAGCTTTTTTTCAAGGCTGAACGACCCAAAGCGCATGCTAAGAGACGCAGAGGACACACAGCTTATTTGAAGGTAAAGGACCATGACTGAATTACTTCAAAGCCTCAACACCCAACACGAGTTCGTTGCTCGCCACAACGGACCGAATCAATCTGACCAACAAAAAATGCTGCAAGCGATCAACGTCGCAAGCCTTGACGCCTTGATCGAGCAAACCGTTCCTGCGCAAATTCGCTTGGAAAAACCGATGCAGCTTGCACAAGCGAAAAGCGAAGCAGACATGCTACTGGCGATGAAACAGTTCGCCAACCTAAACCAAGTGAAACGTACTTTCATTGGCCAAGGTTACTACAACACGCTGACACCAAATGTCATTTTGCGTAACGTACTGGAAAATCCGGGTTGGTACACCGCCTATACGCCATACCAACCAGAAATTTCTCAAGGTCGATTGGAATCGCTGTTGAACTATCAACAAATGGTGATGGACCTAACCGGCATGGACATTGCGAACGCATCGCTGCTTGATGAAGCCACGGCGGCGGCCGAAGCGATGACCCTTTGTCAACGTGCAGGTAAGAGCAAGAGCAAAGTGTTCTTCGTCGCTGACGACGTTCACCCACAAACCATCGAAGTGGTTAAAACGCGAGCCAAATACTTTGGTTTTGATGTGGTCATCGGCGCGCTAGATGCTCTGCCTCAAACTGAAGCGTTCGGCGCACTACTGCAATACCCGGGCACAACCGGTGAAGTTCGCGATCTCACCGAGATCATTGCTAAAGCGCAAGCGAACAAAACACTGGTTACTGTTGCCACTGATTTACTCGCGTCTACCCTACTCAAGCCAGCGGGCGAAATGGGCGCTGACGTCGTGATCGGCAGCGCGCAGCGTTTCGGCGTTCCTATGGGCTACGGCGGTCCGCACGCAGCGTTTATGGCCACGCGCGAGCAATACAAACGCACCATGCCGGGCCGTGTGATTGGTGTTTCTATCGATGCCAAAGGCAACCAAGCTCTGCGTATGGCGATGCAAACGCGTGAGCAACATATTCGTCGCGAGAAAGCGACGTCAAACATCTGTACAGCTCAGGCTCTGCTTGCCAACATGGCCTCTTTCTATGCCGTTTATCACGGCGCGCAAGGCCTTCGCACCATCGCCCGTCGCACGCACCACATGACCGCGATTTTGGCAGCGGGCCTAACCAAAACAGGTTTTGAACTGGCGCACAACGCTTTCTTTGACACCATCACTATCAACACTGGTGACCAGACTCAAGCGCTTTACGCTAAAGCGCAAGCCGCCGACATCAACCTACGTTTGCTCGAGGGTCAGATCGGCATCAGCTTTGACGAAACCACCACGGTTGCTGACGTCGAAGCACTCTTTGCTATCTTTGGCGTGAATGAAGCCGTCAATGCTCTTTCAAGTGACATTGCCAGCAATGAATTTGCCGCGATTCCAGAAAGCTGTCGTCGCACGAGTGAGTATTTGACCCACCCAGTTTTTAATACCTACCACAGCGAAACGCAAATGATGCGTTACCTGAAAAAGCTTGAAAACAAAGACTTCTCGCTAACACACGGCATGATCCCACTCGGCAGCTGCACGATGAAGCTTAACGCGGCGGCAGAGATGATTCCGGTCACTTGGCCAGAATTTGGTGCTCTGCACCCATTTGCGCCGATTGAACAAGCAGCGGGTTACACTGCGCTTGCCGAAGATCTCAAAGCTAAGCTGTGTGAGATCACGGGTTATGACGCATTCTCGCTGCAACCCAACTCGGGCGCATCTGGCGAATACGCCGGCCTAGTGGCGATTCAACGCTACCATGAAAGCCGTGGCGAAGGTCATCGTAACGTCTGCTTGATCCCAAGCTCAGCCCACGGCACTAACCCAGCCACAGCCTCTATGGTGTCGATGAAAGTGGTGGTAGTGAAATGTGACGAAAACGGCAACGTTGATCTGGCTGATTTGGCAGAAAAAATCGAGAAGCATAAAGACAATCTCTCTAGCATCATGATCACTTACCCTTCAACGCATGGCGTGTATGAAGAGCAAGTGAAGGAAGTGTGTGACATGGTTCATGCCGCTGGCGGTCAGGTTTACCTTGATGGCGCCAACATGAACGCGCAGGTTGGCTTGACCTCTCCGGGCTTTATTGGTTCAGACGTATCGCACCTTAACTTGCACAAAACCTTCTGTATTCCACACGGCGGCGGCGGCCCGGGTATGGGTCCTATCGGTGTGAAATCGCATCTTGCGCCTTTCCTACCTGGTCACATCGAAAACGGTGTAGAAGGCAAAGAGTTCGCGGTTTCGGCTGCCGATCTCGGTAGTGCGTCTATCCTGCCAATTTCTTGGGCCTACATCGCCATGATGGGTGCCGACGGCTTAGCAGAAGCGACGAAAGTGGCTATCCTCAACGCAAACTATGTGATGGAGCGTCTACGCCCGCACTACCCTGTGCTTTATCGTGGTAAAAACGGCCGTGTCGCGCACGAGTGCATAATCGACATCCGTCCGCTCAAAGACGAGACAGGCATCAGCGAGGAAGATATCGCTAAGCGTTTGATGGACTACGGTTTCCATGCGCCAACCATGTCTTTCCCAGTGGCAGGCACCTTGATGGTTGAGCCAACTGAATCGGAAGATCTGGCGGAACTTGATCGTTTCTGTGACGCGATGATCGCGATTCGTCAAGAAATCACTGCAGTCAAAGAAGGAGCATGGCCACTTGAAGACAACCCGCTGGTTAATGCGCCGCATACCCAAGTGGATCTGATGGCCGAAGAGTGGACACACCCATACCCCCGTGAGTTGGCGTGTTTCCCTTCAACTGCAACCAAGAAATCCAAATACTGGCCGACGGTTAATCGCGTGGATAACGTCTACGGCGATCGTAATTTGATTTGCTCTTGCCCGAGCATTGATAATTACGCTGAGTAAGTTCAGTATCAATACACATCAAGGCGAGCCAACAGTTGGCTCGCCTTTTTATTTTTCCTTGTTTGCCTTATCGCTTTGCTAAAGACAATAAAACGGTTCATTCCACGATCTTTTAAATATAAAAAGGCCCACCAACATGTGGTGGGCAAAAAAGCAGTTGATCGTAATGGTTAATTAGAAGAAGTATTTGAAGCGAATACGTGCGCCTAGATCTTTATTGTCGCTGTCGCTTTGTTTTGAGTAGTAAGTACCCAAGTAGATGTTTAGTGCATCAACATCCCAAACATTTGCGATTTCGTAAGATGCGTAAGTGGTGTTTAGCTTCGTTTTTGTCGCATTGGTTTCGTCTTGTGAATAAACGTGACCTAGACCAAAACCACTCACCAATAGGTTGGCACCAATGGTTGATTGCTCTTTAGTTTGGCTATCAAAATCACGGAACGCGTAGTTCAAGTTTACGCTAACTGCGTCAGCAGAGTAGTTTGCTGTAACGCCGTAGCCCATGAAATCATTCGCTGGATCTAGCTTATCAGCCGTTACGTTGGCTTCCAAACCACCTGCTACACGGAAAGAATCTGTTGCTTGGAACGCAACTACTGGGCGTAGGAACACAGCGTTGTTGTCCGCAGCTGACTCGTTTTTGAACAGAGATGAGACCTCGAAGTAAACGCCGTCGAACGTTTTAGAGAAAGCAACTTGACCGTTGTCACCACGACCACGCGCAGCATTAGCACGGTAAACGTCGACACCAGCGTAATCCAGCATCGTATCTTGGCCTACAGGGAAAAGATCATACGCTTCGAAACGGCCCACTTTTAGTTCCCAATCGGCTTTCTTACCCATCGCGAACCAAGCGTCATCTAGATTTACGTTACCTGAAGTATCCAGTAGAGGCTGCGCTTGCATCTTGATGTAGCGATCGCCAGAAACCGTGTGCTCAGCGGCAACTTGTACCAAAATACGGCCATTTTGATTCAGTTCTTGTTTATTTGTTGCATTTTTATCGGTGTAATCAAGGTTAAATTCCACATCACCGCCGATAGAGAATGCACCCATATCGTTTTCAATAGAAACGCCCGCTTGGGCATTAATAGCTGCAGATACAAGTACAGAGGCAAGCGAAAGTTTTACAAGAGTGTTCATTATTGGTTTTCTCCAATGATTTATATCATTTGTAATTATCAAATCATATTTAGGGCGATCTTGCTGCCCTTAATCCCTGCACATCAAAGTGGGTTTTCTCCGATGTGACTCCCGAGCGATCACTGCATTGTAAGATTTACACGACCGGAAGCGCTTGCATCATACATTCACCATTCATATTTATTAAGTGATCATGGTCACGAGTGGGAACGTTCCATAGCGATGTGTTTGATAATAATCTATAGGCATCACGAATCTGAAAAATAGTTCGAGCAGTAAAATTAATGTTGGCATGATTTTTATGTTAATTTATTTCACGAATTAAAATAAATCCGTGTGAAACGAATTGTTTCTCAACCTTAAATCAACATTTATTTTGTTTAGAAAAAGCTAATAAACAAAAATCTATTAGCTTAAATGAAGGAATTCCCACTTTAGCGGAATTTAAAGTGTGATGGATATAACATTATTAATATAGATGTAACTAAATTAGAAATAACATTTTTAAGAAAACTTACTGCGGAAAACAAAATACACCGCACCAAGCAGGCATAATCCAGCCCACAAATAGTCCAACTTCAAAGGTTCGCGCAAATAAAAGAGAGAGAATGGGACAAAGACTGTCAGAGTAATCACTTCTTGGATAATTTTTAACTGACCAACGTTCAGTTCACTGTAACCAATACGGTTAGCAGGAACCTGCAACAAGTATTCAAACAGTGCGATACCCCAGCTGATAAGCGCAGCAACAATCCATGGCTTATTGTTCAGTTCTTTAAGATGGGCGTACCAAGCGAAAGTCATAAAGACATTACTGCATACCAACAGCCCAATGCTGACGACGATAGGATTCATGACCAACTAGACCAAAGAGAACCGCAATATTACGGCGTCGATAGCATAACGTAAATCTATAAGCTGACAACGTTATCATGTGTCTATTTTTTTCAAGTGCTCTGCTGTCGATAACGTCACTCAAACAATCTACTGATCATGAACTATTACGCTGTCACAAAATAAAACCGCTGACCATAGCAATCGCAATGGTTCAGCGGCTGTTTTGGCTAACGCCAGATTAAACACGGAATGAAAGCCCTAAGGCGGCCATCTTATCAGCCATTCCTCGCACATCCTGCGCTTGACCCGCCAACTCATCCACATCCCGTGCATTCGAGTTCGATGCAGTTTTTATATTTGTCAGACTCTTGCTGATCTCTTTAGCCACCACGCTTTGTTGCTCAGCGGCAGTCGAAATATGGATGGCGGAATCATCAATTGCTTCTACTGCTTGATTTAACGATTCTATCTCAGCGCGCGCTTCCCGAGTCGATTCAATACAAGATTGCGCTACGTCAGTGCCGCTTTGCATGGTTGACTTCAAAAGATACAACGCGTCAAAGATCTCTTGCATTGAGCTTTGTATTCCTTCGACTGCTTTTTGCGTTCTTTGACTCAGTACTCGTACTTCGTCCGCCACCACCGCAAAGCCCCTTCCCTGCTCGCCAGCACGTGCCGCCTCAATCGCGGCATTCAACGCTAACAAGTTGGTTTGCTCAGCAACTCCCCGGATTTCAGACATCACGTTGTCAATTGCAGAGATTTTGTTCGCCATCAACTCGGTGTTTTGCGCCGAGGCATTCACTTCTTTGGCCAATATCGAAACCTGCTGCTCAGCCGCAATCACTTTCTCATTCGAGCGCTGGCAAAGTTGAGCGGCAAGATGTACTTGTTCCGATGACAACGCACTGTTTCTCGCCACTTCGGAAATGGTCGCCACCATCTCTTCAACCGCGGTCGCAATGGACTCGAGATCCTCATTCTGAATGCGTATGCTGTTGCTTGTTCTGCCGGAGATTTGCTCCAGTGTTTTGACTCGGGTGAGCAAATCCCGACTGGCGTCCAAGACTCGTCCGAGAATGGTTTGATTGCGCCCTTCATCCATCAGTAAATGAAACTCGGCTTGATTGGACGGATTGGTGCAGAAAATCCAACGAGACACACTGTCGTATTGACGCTGAAGCTGTTGGTTAAAGTTCGGATAGGCCACTAATTCGTTGTAAAACAGTGTGAAGAAAAGCACAGGAAACAAAATACTGAGATAAGCACTATAAAGAATACTGCCAGCCGTGATCGCCACAGAACAGAGTGCTACAAGCACGAGCTTGAGCTGATTGCTCATTACCAAACGGGATTTGACGGGTTTGCTTTGCCGCAGTGCTTGGTAAGCCATTTCGGCTCTAGCCCTAACTTTCGGATCAAGCTGACGCCTTACCGACTGGTATCCAACCAGCTGATTATGTTCATAAATCGGGGTAACAAAGGCATCCACCCAGTAATAGCGGCCATCTTTACAGCGATTTTTAACCGCGCCCCGCCAAGCCGTACGCTGCTTAAGATGTTCCCAAAGATCTTTGAATGCCTCTTTGGGCATATCCGGATGGCGCACCATATTGTGATTCTTGCCGATCATTTCTTCACGCTCATACCCCGCGACCTGACAAAACGCGTCATTGGCATAAGTGATCACCCCTCTTGTGTCTGTCGTCGAGACTAACTCCATCTCCTTTCCAAACTTAACCTCTTCATCAACAATGTGATTATGCTTTTTCATACGGCCCCCCAACTGAGCTCTTTTTTACAGTATAGGTGCAAATAAGCATATCAACTGATTTCAAATCTCTGTTTATTCAATACTTTGATTTATATAACTATTTATATCAATACAATTTGTAACAGAATTTAACTTCTTTTAATTCAGCATTATATAAAAACAGTTTATATGTAGAGTAGGTCACTGGCTTCGGCACAACCCTTATCCAGCAACCCCTCTTCAATTCCGTGCATGAGGTTTTCCCTCACACGGCTTTCACATAAATGTTCACCTGCTCACCTTCGCAGTTTTCATCTTCGTCGGTTGTAGATACACAAGACCTGCCTTGTGTAACTTATCCCATGCATCTTGCGCAAGATACAGGCTCCGACGTTGACTTCGGCTTCTTGACCATCGATAAAAGCGTGCCACCAAAAACCAATCCATCTTGAAGAAGACCTGTCGAGGATAACCTACTTTGCCAAAGTAATTCTTCCAGCCTCTTACTACTCTATTAACCCGCTCAACGAGCTGATCTAGGGTCAGAGACGTTCTATGCTTCACTATGCTTCGCAACTTATCCTTATACTTCTTTTGGCTCTTCTTCGATGGATAGATCTTTACGTAGTTGGTGTGCTGGATGAAACCCACTATGTACTTGAAAGTGAACCCTAAGAAGTCAAATTCATTTCCTACTTGGGTCATATCTACGATGTGAGTTTTATCTTCATTGAGCTTTAGTCCTTCCTGCTCCAGCTTATTCTTTATCCAGTCCTGTTGGGCTGAATTGAATGGCGTTTTCGACAGGATAACAAAGTCATCTGCATAAGAAATTATCTTGCATGGTGTCTTTGTCGCAATCTTCCGACAAAAGTCATTTAGGTAAATGTTTGCCAATAGTGGCGAAATCACCCCGCCTTGAGGCGTACCGATAGGGTTTCCCACTATTCGGCTCTTTCCTTTTGCTGTTGGCTCACTTATCGGCGCTTTGAGGAATAGCTTAATCAGTCTTAGTACTGCCCTATCCGTCACTTTAGACCTTACCTTATCCAGTAATCGTGAATGCGGTATAGTGTCGAAAAACTTTGATAGGTCAGCATCATAGACTTGCTGATACCCTTGTTTTAGATAGCCATTAATGCATATCACTGCGTCTTGTGCACTGCGCTTAGGTCTGTAACCGTAGCTATTACAGTGGAAGTGAGGCTCGAAGACTGGACTTAGCACAAGCGTGCATGCCATTTGTACAATGCGATCTCTGATACTTGGTATGCCCAAATTTCGAGTCTTACCATTGTCTTTTGGTATTTGCACTCTCTTGACCGGCAGAGGTCTGTACCTGCCTTCTACCAGCTCCGCTCTTAATGTTTTGATCAACTTACCAGACGTTTCAATGCTATTTAAGTCCTCAAATCTGACACCATCGACTCCCGCCGCCCCTTTGTTTGCTTTACACAAATAGAAGGCATCCCACAGGATGTCGAAACGACAAATTTTGTCATACAGACTATAAAATGCTTGGTCTGGCTCCTGCTTTGAGCGCAGGTAAAGTTTTCGCTGAAATTCTCGAACTTTATTTGAAGTGCTAGCCATTCGGCAATCTCCTGCTGAAATTTCTTTAAAAACGTCATTTATGTCTGGGCCCCTTCCCTAGATGAGGTTATGTTGTCCTCATCATCTTCGGTACTATGGGCTCATCCGACTGCCTATTGTGTATACACTGAGAATTTCGAGGTCCCCTCTTATATCTCTGCGCTGGGGCGCGACTCCCACAGCAATAGGCTCTCCCACGTTTACTCAACATCCTTCAATGCATGCCATCTTGTATTACACCGGGAAACCACACAGTTGCCTTCGCTAGTTGCTTCACTGTATGTGGCAGGGTTCGTATAGACGGAGCGACTCCCCATTTCCACTTGCGTGACGATGCTTAACCAAGTTCGCTTAATGCTACGGCCTACATTGCGTCTCAACGATTTCTCGTCTTTGTCACTGGGCTTCATATCATGTTGTTGCCATCATGTATGCCAGTCAGACTTCTAGGTGAACTAGCAATTTCCTATGTAGGGACTTTGCACCCTACTGGACTTAACCCATTGTTTAGGTTAACGTTCTGGGCTTATTATGCCATTTAATCGCTTGGCTGCGTCTCTTGCCCAGAGCAGTGTTGAGCACCTCGTGGCGCTCCCGTCATTCCGCAGCTAATTCCAGAATCTAAATAGTGTGATCTGGCGATCGGTTTTTCATAAAAACCACGACACCATCTTGACCGCGATCTTCTAACCATTCATACGGACGCCCTGATCCCCCTGGCAGGCCGAACTGAAGGGAAAAGAACGGAAAGAGAGGGAAAAGAAAAGAAAAGAAAAGAAAAGAAAAGAAAAGAAATTCTAGCAAGGCCACGCCACGAGAAGGTGGAGTGGGCGCAACATGGTCTCCTACTACCTTATAGTATGTATTCAAAATTACATTGAAATCGCGTATTTCCTCGATTTCTCGCCTGCTTTGTATGGTTTAAATTTCGCTCGGAGTTGCGACCCACCCAATGCTATTTTGCAAATATGGAGTTCATCAGTACAGGTTACCCGCCTCATGACTCGGTGAATATCTACTATGAATTAGGTCAATTATCTTCGAAATCAGACTCTCTTATTTACTAAAGGAAGGAGTCTGTATGTCTGTCAGTAAACTACTCTATCTCTCAATATTTTTATTCATCATTTCAACGAAATCAGTGCACGCCGAGCCATCTGGGATTGAGCTGAAAACGTTCTCCGTGGCGACCTATAACGTGAAGTTTTTGTCCGCGTGTATGCACAAAGAGCGCCAAAAAAATTTCCAGCAAGTCATCAACCAGCTCGAAGGTGTGGATGTTGTAGCGCTGCAAGAGGTCCGTGACCGCTTAGCTGCCGAATACTATTTCGACCCAGCTAAATGGGTGGTCATTCTCGATGATGACAGTACCGATGACATGAACCTGGCGTTTGCTGTACGTAAAGGTCTGAATTACTCGCTGGCCTCCGGAGCCGAAAAGAACGCCGATTCAATTCAGGATTTCGCGTTTGATACTCATAACCCCAACTTCATCGATGAGCGCAGAGTATTGAAACTGATTGTGTCAACTGATGCCGGCGATGTGCTCGTACTTAATCACCACGCCAAATCACGTTACAGCGGTAGACTGGACACGGAGACCTCTAGGGTTAATGCATCGCTCGATATTCTCGATTACATCGACTCCAGCTCGTATGACAAAGTCGTCCTGCTTGGTGATTTCAATGACACGCCGGATGACGCTTCTCTGAATACTTTAGAAACTGGGGCATTATCACCTCAAGCGCTTGAAAACGTACCGGGCAATTACTTTATCAATCTAGCGGAGCCTTTAGTTGCTCAAAACCTGGTGAGCTATGGCCTGAAAAGTAACACGAAAACCGACACTCTCATTGAGCTTATCGATGCGGCAGTTCCTAACAGCCGACTAACTAACCTCGACAATTATGCAGCCGACGTTGAGGTTACACATGCAATGTATGACCAGATACTGGTGACCCCGTCTTGGGTATCGGCATACAACAACCAAAAATACGCTTACACCTTTGAAGAGTTAACCGCCGTAGTCGGTAATGAAGACTCCCGCGCTTCCGACCACATTCCCGTCATAGCTACTTTCGGTATCAATGCACATCCCCTACCCAAACTGACCATCATTTCCCTATTAGCTAACCCGGTAGGTACCGATTATCAAAACGAAACCATAACGCTTCTGAATACCGGCTCGCCATTCAACGGCCAGTTAATGCTTAAGGATGCCAGTGATAATAAGAGCACGTTGCTCACAGCGACCTTAGCCGAAGGTGAACAAGTCACTTTCACTATCAGCTCCGGAGTCACATTAAACAACAGCGGGGACACCATCACGCTGCTTGACCGGTATGAGCGAGAAATTCACACAGTTACCTACACGTCTTCGCAAGAAGGCATAGAAAACACTTTTTGAGGATTAAGACCTTATGAGAAACACCCTGATAGCCCTTAGTATCGGGCTGCTCACATCCACATCCGGCTTTGCGTCCACGCCCTGGCAGAGTGACGCCGTTTACAATGCAGGTGACGTTGTCATCCATAACGGAAACACCTTCGTCTCTATCCACTGGAATTCAGGCTCTGCGCCTGAAGTGAATGATGTTTCCTGGGACGGTTGGCTTTACGTTGAAAACGGAGAAATTCCGTTATTCCAAAGTGAAGAAGCGTACAACGGTGCACAATTAGTTAACTATAAGGGCGAGTATTACCTGTCTAAATGGTGGGTTCAGGGGGAGAACCCCGATGAATCTTCAGCCTGGCGCCATCTGGCAAATTTTCAAATCGATAGCGGTGATTCACTCCCTGTGGCTCCTGAACCAGATCTCGACCCTAAATCTGCTGAAGCCATACATGGTGTAGATAGCGACAATGACGGAGTTCGGGATTCGTATAAAGAGGCCGTGATTGACGCTTACTCTTCTCCGGAAATTGTCCAGCTCGCCTTGAGTGCGTCACATGAATATAAGCTATTGCACGACATTGCCCTTGACGACTCGATTGCGCTTTCCAAAGAAGCGGCAACGACGCAACTAAATAGCATCATTCGAATGGAAGGCTGTTTCGAACAATTAAGACGTGATGGTCAGATTCAGGAAATGCCGGATGATCTATATACCGAAACAATATATCAAGCCCTTTATTATCGTATTGGTAAACGACGACTGTTTGAAGCAATGGGCGAAGACTTTGATGCATTTGTTTTTGAGGAAAGTCCTTGCCCCACTTCATTACTACCAGGAGGACAACAATAATGATACGTAAAACGATTGGTTTGTCACTCTTAAGTCTGTTGCTATCAAACGCTGCCTTTGCAGATAGTTACTGCGCTAAAGGCGTCGATTCTCTTCAGTTATTCTACGTAAATGGAATGTTTACTGATGAAATGACTTTTAAACAAAATCTGGACGCGTTGAGTGATTTTCAGTCCAGCTACCTTCATTACTACACGATAAGAGACGACGCTGATGGCGTTCATAACTTTAATGAACCGCTACTCTATCAGATCGCAGAAGTCGCATTTCATAAGCTTACTGATGAAGAGAAGAATGGAGCAAAAGGGCGCATTGTTAAAGCGGCACTCAAGGGAAACCTCAAACAAAACATTGACGCCACGGCTGAGGCATTTGCATGGTTTTATACTGAGCTCTATGAAGGCGTCGATGATATGGTCAATGAGCTTGACTATGCGAACATGAAACTTAGGCTGGAAACGTATCTCGACAAGTGCGCCAGAACGGTTTTAGTTACGCACTCGCAAGGTAACTTTTACGGGAATCGTTTATATACAGAAGTAAGCAATAACTATGTATACCCTAATGGTGTTGAATTGTCTGAATACCCTATGCTTGGATATATGGGTATTGCAAACCCGACTTTTTCACATGGCGGTCCCCAGGGTGTCAACAATCCAGAGATAGCAAAGACATTTACTAATTCGAACGATTTGCCAATGGCTGGCGTTCGTATTGCTTTCGGTGCTATAGCAGCAAATCCGGTTTCAGCTTCTCTCGCCTTTGATTTTTCTGGTCATGGGTTGAAAGACTCCTATTTACAAGACAACGCCGCACCATATATAGCGGGTCTCATGAAAGAAATTATCGATAATTTGACGCCATACCCGATGTTCGAACAGCATCCTTCTAGTTCGTCTGCTATCTCACACATTGGGCATTCCTACGTTTCTAATATTTTGGATATCCGGTTCAGATACGGAGGTGGTTACCGATATGAGGGTGTAGACCGTGAAACCTGGGAGGAATTTTATTATTCCACAAGTCACGGTACATACTTTAATGAGAACATTAAAGATAACTACCCATACACTAAAATAGAAAACTAAGCACAGAAGGATTCACTCGTTCAGCAGACCTGACCGCGGAGCAGGCAGGAAATGCCATTCGAGCCCACTGGGGCATAGAGTCAATGCACTGGATTTTAGATGTGAGCATGCGAGAAGACGCTTGTCAGATTTACCGACAAAACGCGGCTGAAAATTTGGCAGGTTTAAGACACATGGCACTTAACATGCTAAGAGCTGAGCCAAGCAAAATTAGTGTGCCAATGAAGCAGAAACGTTGCATGATGAACCCCGGCTTCTTGGAGCAAGTTTTGTTAGCTGGATTTAAGTCAATGACTAAATTCTAACCATTCATGCGGACGCCCTGGTGATTATTGCCCTTGGTGTTGCCGGACTGATTGTGACCCAAGGACGCATCGGCAGTGCTACCAACAACCTTGGCTTCCTGTACGAGTTGGATGCGATTGCGGCGTGTGTCGTCGGCGGGGTCTCTTTTGCTGGCGGTGTGGGCAGTATCGCCGGAGTTGTCACCGGGGTGCTGATTTTTACCGTAATCAACTACGGTATGACTTATATTGGTGTCAGCCCATACTGGCAATACATTATCAAAGGCTCGATCATCGTCTTCGCCGTGGCACTCGACTCGATGAAATACGCCAATAAAAAGTAAGCTTGTCGGCATCGCTCAGAGTCTCTGGCGATGCCGTTTTCACGTTGCCTAGCGTGGCGTTACCTGCACGACTTCTTTACCCGCACGAATGCAGAGCCCATCTTTTCGCGACTCTCAGTCGTCTCAATGAAGTGTCCCTTTAACAGAAATCGCGGAGCCGCTGCGTGACGGCACAACATCAATACGCTGCGCCATTTGCTCTTTCATTTCTGCGACGTGGGAAATTACCCCGATCATCCGCCCACTCTGTTGTAAATCCACCAGCGTTTGCACCGCCAGATCGAGCGATTCCGGATCCAAGCTGCCGAATCCTTCATCGATAAACAGCGTATCAAGGCGAATACCACCACTATAAGATTGCACCACATCCGACAAACCGAGCGCTAAAGAGAGCGCCGCCATGAAGGATTCTCCGCCAGACAAGGTGGCAACATCGCGCGATTTGCCAGTGTAGCTGTCTTCCACCACGAGATCTAAGCCACGCCCCGCCACGCCTTTAAAGCCTTCGGTTTTGCGGCTGAGGATATATCGACCACGACTCATTAAGCTCAAACGTTGCGATGCTTGGATCAACACATCATCTAGCAGCACGCCCAACACAAAGCGATGTAAGCTGATTCGGCTGCCCGTTTTACCACTGGCGACATCATAAAGCGTACCGTAAACCTTGTATTCCTCTTCAAGACGTTGGTTGTGTTGGTGTAACTCGGCGATCTTGCGCTGCACACTTTCCAGTTTGGTGACCAAAGAGCGCACACTATCTCGCTCATTTTTCACTCGCAGATAGCACTGCTCGGATTCAATCACCGCCAGCTCTTGCTGCGCCAGTTCCGGTGGCTGTTTATCTTGCAATCGCTGCTGGAAATCCTGATAAGTCTGCTGCAAACGGGTGGTCTGCTGCTGAAATTGCTCCAACTCTTGCTTCCATTGCTCCAACTGGCTGGGCTCTGCCCGCTGCGCCAAATAGTGCTGCTCGTCGCTAAAGGCTGACGCGTCGAGAGCCTCACGCCAAGCTAATTGATGTTGTTCACTCCGATGCTGTATTTGCAACAACATGTCGCTGTGCGCTTTTAGTTCACTACGCTGTGCCGATAGCGTTTGTTTGATCTCATCAAGGCGTTTTTGACTGAGATCTTTGGCTTGTTGCCATGTTTCGATCTGTTGGCTGAGCGTGGCTATTCTCTGCTCAACCAATGTCACGTCGCTCCATTCGCTGGCAATCTGCTGACTAAATTTGCTTAGCTGTTCACGCTTTTCTTTTAACGTCGCAGAGGCAGAAATGAGTTGTTGGGTGAGCTCTTTCTCCATAGCATCACCTTTGCCACAGCGCTCGGTCAGTTGCTGAACATGACTCTCCAACTGAGTAAGGTTAATCTCTTGCATTTTTTTGAGCTCGGCTTGCAGCTCCAGCAGCTGGGCTTGCAGCGCCTCAATTGAGGTATCCAGCAAGGCGCCCATCAGTGCTGCGCTTTGTGCAACCGCTTCTTGCTGTTGAGTGATTTTAGACAGGTGTAACGCCAGCGCATTCTCGCTCTGGTTAAAAACGGCGAGCGCGTTTTTCTCCCGCTCGCGCGCCTGCTCCACTTGCACTTTACTAACCGGCTCTCCCGCAAAGGTCGCTTTAGCCGGATGCTCTCGGCTGCCACAAACCGGGCAAGGGTCGCCTTGGCTAAGACGTTCAGCAAGGATCGCCGCTTGTTCAGTGTGCCAGCTCAGCTCAACCCGATCGGCACTTTGCTGAGCGTTTAACCAGTGCTGCTTTGCCTGTTGTTGCGCCTGCTGCTTGGCTTGTGTCTGCGAGTGCAAATCTTGCAAACCTTGCTGAAGTTTCAGGTGGTGCGTGTAGTCGTTGATCTGGCGTTTCAGCTCCCCTTCACGCGCTTCAAGCCTTGGCTGCTCCGCCAGTGCCTGCTTGCCTTGGTCAAAGGCGCTGGTGGCCGATTGCAGCTCTTGCTGCATCACCGTTTTGTGCGCTTGCACGCGCTGCAATTGATGCTCCAGCTTTTCTACTTCTATGCCTAAATGGACAATCTCTTGTTCAAATTGCGCTTTTTGCATCAGCTTGGCCTTGGCGGTTTCTAAGGCAAACTTTTCTTGCTGTAGCTCAGGAATGCGTTCAGCTTGTTGCTGGGCTTGGGTATGTTGCTGCTCTAACTCATTCGCTTGCTGTGTTGCACTGCTTAGTGAAGCATTAAGCTTATCAATCTTGCTTTACTGTTGAACAATATCGTTAAGGATACTCTTCCACTGGTGATAAGGCCCATCGAGTTGCTGCGCTTGGCGGGCATGCTCAAGCTGCAGCGCTAAAGCTTGCATCGACTCCTTTTTGCCCAGATGAGTATCGAGCACACTTTTCGCGGCGGCTTGTTTATTGAACTCTTCCAGCAAGGATTTGGCCGTAAGGAGAGCTTGTTTGGCGTCGTTGTAGTGACCTAAGTACTGTTGTTCTTGCAGGTTCAACTCAGCGAGCACGCTTTGCTGCTCTTTCAATGTCTCTGTCAGAGACGATTCATCACTGACCTCAGCCACATCCAGCGCACCACGGATCTGCTCATCAAACTTCTCTTTGGCGCTGCTGATCGCCTGCGCTTTCTCTTTCAGGGCAAATTCGATGCGTTTGTATATTTCCGTTTGGAACAGCTGGCCAAATATCTCTTCACGCTCTTTGGAACTCGCAAGCAACAGTTCGCGAAATTTCCCTTGTGGTAGCACCATCACTTGGCGAAACTGAGTCTCGCTCAGACCAATCAACTCAGCGACTTTGCCTTTCACTTCGTTGGTTTTGGCGGTGATCAGTTTTTCTTCGTCATCGAGTAAATAGAGCGACGCAGTGTGTTTTTTTACCGTCGTCCCTTCGCCACGCGCCTTGGCCGCTTCTTGCTCTGGCGAACGTTGAACGCGGTAACGTCTGCCGTGTAAGACAAATTCGAGAGTGACTTCGGTCGGAGTTTTCACATCGGCGAGATCACAACGCATCTGCGTACCCTGCCGCTCATTGCCCGTGGTTTCGCCATACAAGGCGTAGCAGATGGCGTCCAATATCGAGGTTTTCCCTGATCCCGTTGGCCCGTTGATCAAAAACAGTGGGTTAGATCCGAGTAAGGTAAAATCGATCTCTTCACGGCCAGCAAAAGGGCCGAATGCTTGCATGGTGAGTTTGATGGGTTTCATGCTCTCTCGCCCTTACTGTTTCAACAAATCTTTGACAATGGCGCTGAGCGCCTTCTCTTGCGCGCTGCTCAATTCGCTCTCTTGCGCTTCGCGAAAAAAATCACGGAACATATCCGCTTCACTGCGCGCCAGTTTTGCTTGCGCCATTTGTTGTTCTACACCAATCAACATGCCCGGTTTCTCTAAATGCAAAACGTTCGGGTAAACCGCACGAAGCTTGTCCATCGGATTGAGGATCGCGTGTTTATCCAGCAAGCGCACCAATAGGTAATCGTCCGCGTTAGGATCTGTTTTGCCACGCGCAATGATGTCCTCCAGTTCCCCCTCCAGCACGCGCATTTCTCGCGGTGCTTTGAGCGCGATATGCTCAGCGTTGGCAAATCCGTTTTCATCGAGCGTTACCAGCGTAACCCCTTTCTTTTGATCCTGCTCGGAAAAGCTGTATTTCATCAGCGATCCACTGTATCGAATGTGGGCTTCACTGCGCTGCTGCGGCTGATGCAGATGGCCAAGCGCAACGTAATCAAAGCAGCGAAAATGGCCCGCACTAACTCGATCCGAACCGCCAATGGAGAGCGGCCGCTCCGAATCACTGCTCTCTCCGCCATCCACAAAACAGTGGCTCAGCAGCACGTTTTTCTGCGCGTGTTGCAAACGGGCCTTAATCTCTTCAACCAATACTTGGTGCGATTGGTCGTGGTCTTTCACATCAGCGTCAAAGGCAAAGCGCACCTGCTCTGGATCGCTATAAGGCATGCCATAAAAGGCCACCTGACCCGCTTGCTCACTTTCCAGTACCACAGGAGTCAGCATTTGCTTGAAGTTACTGATGATGTGTAACCCGGCTTGTTTCATTTGCGAAGCACCAAAACCAAGTCGCTGCGCGCCATCATGATTGCCGGGAATGAGGATCATCGGCGTGTTCAGCTCGCCGCAAACGCGCGTAACGGTTTGGTCGAGCAGTTCCACCGCAGCGGTCGGAGGCACTGAGCGATCGAAAATATCTCCCGCCACAACAACGGCATCGACCGGATGCTGCGCGATGTATTCAATCAGTTGATCAAGAACGGCGCTTTGGTCTTCCAACAGAGAGACGTTGTGAAACTGGCGGCCAAGATGCCAGTCAGAGGTATGAATAAACTTCATGGATTGTCACTTACACCAACGAACGTATGACGGAATGCCACGTTTTTCAGGCGATAGCATAGCCTGAAAAATCGGCCATTTCATCGTATCAAGCGGTGAAATTGATATCCGAAGTGATTGAAAGGGCAATAAATGGGCGAAACGCCCACAAACTCATACTGTGTTGATGACCGGTATTAGAGTTAGCACTCAGTGCGGTTGCGCCCGTTACGTTTGGCTTTGAGCAGTGCGTGATCGGCGCGTTTAAGCACTTCTTCATAACTCTGCGCATTATCGCTATCGGCAAAACCAATGCTGGCGGTGATAGTGAGATCCGGATCGATATCATCAAAACGGCTCTGCTCGATACGCTCTCTCAACTGCTCAAAATAGGCGTACGGCTGGTCGCCTTGGTACAACAGGGTGAACTCTTCCCCGCCCCATCTTGCGGTTTTTTCAGGTGATTGCGCGTAATCTCGCAAAATGTGAGCGATAGCGACAATCGCTTTGTCACCAGCCAGATGGGAATATTTATCATTGATTCGCTTAAAGAAATCGATATCCAAGATCGCAACAAAGAAACGCTGCTGATTTTCCTTAGCGTGATTGAAAGTCGCTTTGATCTCATTATCAAAGGCGCGGCGATTCGCCAAGCCAGTTAAGACATCTTCTTTTGACAGTCTTTCGTACTTCTCCGCTTGCGCTCGGATCTCTTGCGTTTGCAGTGCCACTTGTTTTTTCAATTGAAGCTCATTGCGTTTAAGCGCGCTTAGCCGCCAGCGAATCGCAGCCACGAGAAGGATCAGTGCTGCCAGCACAACGGCAATGCGCACTTCCGTACGCTGCCAAAAAGAGGGGTAAACGGTAAATTGGTACACATGCTGCGCATCATGCCACTCACCATACGGCGAGCGGGCGCTGATGCACAAACGGTATTTGCCGGGCGGCAGATAGGTGTACTCGACCGTGGTCGCATTGCCGCGATAGGACCACTCGTTGTCAAATCCCTCCAATTTCGTTCGGTATTGCAAGCGCTCAGACATGACATAGCCAAGCCCAACGTAAGAAAAGGAGACGCGCGTCGTGCCTGCAGGAACGTGACCGCGAGAGTCGACATCGACACTGGTGGAATCAAACTTTACTGATTCGAGCACCACAGGAAGTTGATGTTTGGTGTCGTGCGCCAAGCTGTCAGGATGGATTGATGTTACGCCTTTTGCAGTAGCAAAGTAGAGACGGCCTGCCTTGGTGATTATTGCGGCCGGATTGGAACCGCCATTGGCCTGACTGCTGGCCATGCCATCATTTTCGTCGTAATGCTCAAACTCTAAACTGGCATACATGCCGTCTGCGACGCGATGTGCCTGCTCGTAGCCAATGCGCCAGATACCTCGGTTACTTGACAACCAGAAATGGCCTTGGCCATCGTTGACCACTTGGAAAAATTTGTCGATGGGCAACCCCTGCGGACGCCCAACAAGCGCAGTGGTTTTATCCCGTTGCCGATAGCGCACCACACCGCGATCTGTGGCGATCCACACATAGCCTGGTTCGGTGTAAAAGCCGAAAGCGTATTGGGCGGCTTCCAGCTTGTCTAAATTGAGACTGGCAAAATGTTCACCGGAGAGATAGTTGACACCAAGCCCCGTTCCCACCCAAATTTTACCGAATTCATCTTCCGCCAGCGCCATCACATAGTTATCAACCAGCTCGCCATTCTCTTTACTGAAATAGCGCAAAGTACCGTCTGGTGAACGTTTCACTAACCCTGCAGGCGTTCCTATCCATAAATTATTCTGACTATCTTGAAGCAAAGCTCGAATTTCATTAGTCGGTAAGCCACTATTTTCACTAAGAAATAAGCTCAGCTGTCCAGCTTGGAACATCATCAGACCATGTTGGTAGGTGCCAACCCAAGCGCTGTCTGCGCTTCGCTTTGCCAAGCTCAGCACGGAGAGATTCTCACCGTGACTCGGTACCGCTCGCGCCCCTGAGCTATCCAGCACACTCAGGCCATTGCTGCTACCGATTAATAGATGATCGTCAGCGATCTCCAGCAGAGTGCGGACATAGTTGCCTATCAAACCTTGTTCTTGAGTCACAGAAACAAAGGGAGCTTCTCGTAAACGGATAATCCCGCCATTGGTGCCGATCCAGATGTTACCTTGCTGATCTTCAAGCCAAGAGAGCACGCGGTTATTCGGCAACCCTTGACGAACGTCTAGCCATTCCAGCCCATGCCAACTCAAGCGTGCCACTCCTCGATTGATAGTGCCAAACCAAATACTGCCCGCGCTGTCTTGCTCAACCACCGTAACCACGGTGCTTAACAGAGCATTCTCTACAGGGCTGAGGATTTTCCCGTCCCAGCGCCAAGCGCCACGATTTGTACCCAGTAGAATGTCACCGTTCGGCGCAGATGAGACATAAGAGACGCGCTCAAATTGCGTTGAAGAGAGTTTTTGTGCCGCATTATCCGTTAGGCGATAGAGACCGGCATCCGTCGCCGCAATAATCGCACCAGTCGCATCCTGAGCAAGACGATAAGCGCTCGTATTGGTCAATCGCCATTGGTCTTCGCCATAACGACCATCATCGAGATGCGGGCGAAACACCACCCCTTTTCCTTCAATGGCAAACCATAAGTTCTGCTGCAAATCGACCAAGATGAAGTTAACCAAACTTGGGAGCGGGGTTTGCGCATGCCAAGTATAACCTTGCCGAAGAGCTAAACTACCGCGTGCACCGCCTACCCACAAACGATTGGCGCTGTCTGCAGCCAGCGAGCGTGTGCCGGAATCCAGCATATGTGTCTGCGGATTTCGATCAAAACGTTTGAAATTGAGACCATTGTAACGGGCAACCCCTTCCCAAGTGGCAAACCACAAGTAGCCATCTTGCGTTTGAGCAATGGCGTTGATGCTATTGTGGGGTAGCCCCTGATTTGAACTCCAGGTTTCAGAGAAGTAATCGGATAGACGTAGTGGCTGAGCAAAAAGAGAAGTCGAGAACGAAGCGATCAGCATCAAAATCACCAATTGCCTGAACTGCATGCAGGGATTTCCCCAATTTACTTTACTCATTACGTCTTTTTCCTTCACTGCGGTTTTAAACCAAACGGCAACCAACGAAACCGCCGCAAAACATTTATGATAGAAATATAAATTAACTGCTAAGCCACAACAATGAAGTGGTGATTTATACAGGCAGTATGGCGTATGGAATTCGTCACCTTGTGACAAAACTCTCATGCTCAGAGACAAAACCAGACTCAAGCAAAGAATAAGGCCAATACATCACTCGCCGTTTCGCCAAATACTTCTCTTCGCACCAAGCTCGTTACACCAATTGGTAGGTTTTTAAAAACACCAACCCAATCGTACAGGTGATGGTTGAAAGTACCGTGGTCAAGGCAATAATGTTTGCCGCTAATGTCGCATTTCCTCCCATCGAGCGCGCCATCACATAACTTGCTGCGGCGACAGGCGAAGCATTCATGAAAAAGAGAATGCCCAGTTCTATCCCGCGAAATCCGAGCAGATATGCAGCGCTGGTCACAAGCACTGGCGCAAAAACCAGTTTGTAGCTGCTGGCAAACCAAGTGGGGCGACTTTCATTTTTGAGCAAACTGAAATTAAGTGAGCCACCCGTACACAAAAGCGCCAAAGGTAGTGTCATCTTAGACAGATAGTTACCGGCATCTATCGCTACTTGTGGAACGGGGATAGACAACAAGTAAAATGCGACACCAGAGAGGATCGCGATGATCAGCGGATTTTTGGTTAGGGTTTTAAACACCACTTTGAGCGCTTTGTCACCGCTGTTTTTACCTTTCGGCGACAAACAGATCACGGCTTGAACGTTGTAGATAAAAGTGGTCACCGCAACATAGATCGCAGCCAGCGCGACACCCTGAGAGCCATAGGCGTTGGCCACATAAGCGATACCAATAATGCCCGTATTGGCGCGAAAACCACCTTGAATCACCACGCCTTGATCAGGAGAGGATTTAAACAACAGTTTGACGGAGATGAAGGTAAAAACAAAAAAAACGATGTTGGCAACAATGCCAAAATTGACAAAATGACTGGCGGCGGAAAAGTCGTGTTCGGCGCTGACCAGACTGAGAAACAGCATGGTGGGCAAAGTGACTTGGAACACCAGTTTGGAACCGACTTCGATAAAAGGCTCGTTGATCAATCCGATACGTTTAAAAAACACTCCCAGCAGCAACATCAGACAGATAGGGCCTGTGACCGACAAGGAAAACTGCAACTGAGCTAAAAGTGATTCCATCAAGCATCCCGCTGGCAAGTAAGTTTGAAGTGACTGATTGTTGTCTCAGCGCAACCTTTCGTCCAGTTATTTTACTGTTTTTGCATTGTTTACCATACATCCTAAGCCTTATGGTTCGAACGATTTACCGGCCGTACCTTTCTCGCAAGCGCCGTTTTTCCGCAGAGTTTTGCAATAAAAGCTTAAGCAAAATGAGCAATAAACCTAAGCAAAATGGATACCGCAGCCAATCTCAAGTACAATGCTCCACATCCAATTTGCGCAAAGCATTTCTTTTTATGTGAACCGCAAGGTGTCACTTAAAAATCGATAAAGTTAAGGATTAAAATTCCCAATGGTGAACAACTCAATTCAATGGTTTCCTGGGCATATGCACAAAGCCCGCAAAGAGATCGAAGAAGCCATTCCACAAGTCGACGTGATTATTGAAGTGCTTGATGCACGTATTCCTTTTAGCAGTGAAAATCCGCTTATTTCTAAAATTCGCGGTGACAAACCTGTGGTTAAGGTCCTGAACAAGCGCGATTTGGCCGACCCAGAACTGACTCAGTTGTGGATCGAACATCTTGAAAAAGAACAAAACGTGAAAGCGATGGCGATCACCACCTCTCAAACGCAGGAAGTGCACAAGATCATGGAGCTGTGCCGCAAGCTGGCCCCGCATCGAGAAGAGATTGGCAAAAACATTCGTACCATGATTATGGGCATCCCGAACGTTGGCAAATCAACCATCATCAACACGCTGGCTGGACGTGCCATCGCTCAAACAGGTAACCAGCCTGCCGTAACTCGCCGTCAGCAACGTATCAATCTGCAAAACGGCATTGTGCTCTCTGATACTCCCGGGATCTTATGGCCTAAAGTTGAAAACCCGCACAGCGGCTTTCGCCTTGCAGCGACGGGCGCGGTTAAAGATACCGCTATGGAGTATGAAGAAGTGGCTTTTTACACCGTCGAGTATCTCGCCAAACACTATCCACAAAAACTCAAAGATCGCTATCAGATAGAGGAACTTCCAGAATCTGATGTCGAGCTGATGGAAGAGATTGGCCGCAATCGTGGTGCATTGCGCTCTGGTGGCCGAGTGGACCTACATAAAGCCAGTGAGATCCTACTGCATGAGCTGCGTAGTGGCACTTTAGGGCAGATAACGCTTGAAAGACCAGAGATGATCACTCAAGAACTGATTGAAGTTGAAATCGAAGCCGCACGCCGCGAAGAAGAAAAAGCCAAGCAAAAAGAGGAGCGTAGAAAACGCTACCTCAAAAACAAACGCTGAACCAAAAAAGTTTGTTCTAACCATTATCGCTTCATTTCCTCAGGGACGTATTTAACGTCCCTTTTTTATTGCTTTTATAACCAATCTCTAAGAATTCTATTTAGGTTATACCCCCTAAGGGTAGATAAAAATTAAAAGTATCAAATAGGCAGCAACTATATTTGCTACTTCTCACAAAAATATAATTATTCTCCAATGACATTCGTTGAATATTGATCGATAAATTACTCGTCAGCTGGCGCTTGTCTGTGTATTTTTATAGAGAATAAAATTATGAATAACATGTTTCCTAAACAATTACCTGAATTTATAACAAATCGATTATTATTTCAGGTAGAAGACCTGATTCATAGTAACAAGAGCAAAACACATTTAGTCATGGGTAAAAGCCCAGAAAGTGATTCGATAATCATGCAGAGCAATGATTATTTATCAATTGCCAATCATCCAGAAATCAAACAGGTTCATACTGATGCAATAAATAAATGCGATGCTAGTGTTGTCATGTCGGCTATATTTTTGCAAAGCGAAAAGAGCAAACCCAATTTTGAAAAGCAGCTCGCCAGCTATACCGAGATGTCATCTTGTCTACTGTCGCAATCAGGCTGGGCAGCCAATATTGGTCTTTTGCAGACTATTTGTGCCCCCACAACCCCTGTCTACATTGACTTCTTTACCCATATGTCACTTTGGGAAGGAGCGCGTATCGCAGATGCGGCCATCCATCCCTTTATGCATAACAACCTCAATCACCTGATTAAACAGGTTGAACGCTACGGTGCTGGGATCATCATCGTTGATTCTGTCTACAGCACAATTGGCACTGTCGCACCGCTCAAGGAGCTGTGTGACATCGCAGAAAGATATGGATGCGCCATTATCGTCGATGAGTCTCACTCGTTGGGAACGCACGGTCCACAAGGTGCGGGATTAGTCAAAGAGCTAGAACTGACTAGTAAAGTTGACTTTATTACTGTCAGCCTAGCCAAGTCGTTTGCTTATCGGGCCGGGGCGATTCTTGGCCACGAGCTCATCTCACAAACTCTGCCGTTTGTTGCCTACCCGGCGATATTCAGCTCTACTTTGCTGCCATATGAAATCGACAGATTAGAGAAAACACTGGAAATTGTTCGGGGAAGTGATGAAAGAAGAGCCCAAGTCGGACGCTTGGCAAGACAGCTTCGTCTAGGGCTCAAGCAGATCGGTTTTCAAGTTCGCAGCCAATCTCAAATTGTCGCCATTGAAACGGCCGATGAGCGGAACACCGAGCATGTGCGAGACTATTTAGAGGACAACGGTATTTTTGGCTCAGTATTTTGTCGTCCAGCAACAGGAAAAAATAAGAATATCATCCGATTTTCTATTAACGCATCACTTAGCGAACAAGATATAGAAAAAACAATAGAAGTGTGCCGCTCGGCTTATCAATCTGGACAATTTACCTTTGTCTAGAAATTACGCTCAATAAAGAAGAGCCCTATGGGCTCTTCTTATATCCAGTGCGATATTTTATCTAGTAACTTATTTTTATCGGCGGGTTTAACTAAATAATCAGACATACCTGACTGATTAATTCTCTCCAGTGTCACAGGAGTGCTGTCACCAGTATGAGCAATAATTGGGACATGGGCATATTTTTGATTTGACTGACGGATCTGAATTGACGCTTCTATACCATCTAATATCGGCATTTCAATATCCATCAAAATGAGATCAACATGATGTTTATCTAATGCCTGAATCGCTTCCTGACCATCTTCTCTTTGAATCACTTCAAAACCCTGTTTCTCCAATAGCAATGAGGTGAACTTGCGCAGCGAATCATTATCGTCAACCACCATAATCACCCGCTTGCCATCGTCGGATTTTCTGACCGGAGCGGGCATGTAAGCATCAAAGTTCGCGTCAAACATGAGTCTGTCGATAATCTGTGCCGTATTGAGTAACCAAGATTGCGTTTCCACCCACAATAGCGGTAATGTACTTTGGTTGCGGCGATTGACTATCGCATCCTGATACAAGTAAACAATGCGTGCTTCGGTAAAATGTAATAAAGATTCTAGCCTATCTAACTGGCTGTTTTTTAAGTCGACCGAACTCAAATCAAGAAAAATAAGATCATATTCAAATTCATATTCGGCCATTAAGCACGCTTGCTCGGCCGTTTTTATCGTGAGAGCGAAACCACTTGAGCGGGCTGATTCCACCATTTTTTTACACAAGAGCTCTTGCTCACTGATAAAAAAGACCGACTTGAGTTTCATCAGCTCATATTTTATTTCACCAACTACTTTAGATTTCACCAACGGAAACGTCAGCGTAAACTCCGTCCAGTGCCCTTGCTCCGATTGACAAGCGATAGTGCCACCAAATGATCGCATCACCTTTTTACAAAATGGCAATCCTAAACCATAGTTACCGCTTTTTCCTGTGGTATAGAAGTCCTTGAAAATATGTTCCATCGACGCTGGCGCAATTCCCTGCCCGTTGTCTCGCACGGTAATCATGTTCTCTGTTTCATCGCGACTTATCGTAATATCAATGGTGAACACATCGGGATTGCGATAGTTAAACGCATTTTTAACAAGGTTATAGATGACGTACTTCAGTAACGTGTGGCTACCGAAAAATTCAAACTGCCCTTCCTCGTGGTAACGAATGCACTGCCTGTCTGCGGCTTTTTTATAACTAAAGCTCTCAATGGCATTTTTTACTACCTCATTGGCCGAATGCCGCTTAAAGGTTGAGCGAGAGACACGATTTTCATCAATCGAAGTCAAAAGCAGATCAATCGTCTCATTGCCCGAATGGATAATCTTCATTGCTTCTTCACTCACTTCTCGTAGTAAAGCGACGTCTTTGGCACTTAACGCGTAGCTGCTGCGTTTCTCAACTTTATCGTTGGGAAGCACTGATTGGATCACATCGATAGAAGCAACCAAGCCGCTCAACGGATTGCGCATTTCATGGGCGATTCCGGCACCAAACGCTTTGGCGATCGAAATCCGTGATTCATGTTCAACTTGATTGCGAAAATAGAATAAGTTGCCAAACAGATAGATAAAGAGAAATATCGGCACATGACGCCAGTCGACGGAAATCACCAGATGGAAGTCATTGCACACATACGCCGCAAGCACCGCCATGCCAACGCCGATAAATGTTTGACTAAACATCACCTTAGTCATATGGACTAACAGGATGTGTAAGAAAATCGCCGCCATAAAAGACATGACCCAAACGTTCGACCATTCATTCATCAACAGCATAAAAAAGAAGAAAAAAGGCAAACAGGTCGTTATCACTATCAAATAGACGATGGGCATACGCGTGCGGATCGGCATGGGTAAGCGCTCTCGCAAAACCAGCAGCAAGAATAAAGCTGAACAAAGTAGCCTGAGCGGAAGATTCTCGTAAGACTGAGGAAAAAGATGCGTCCAAACCCAGTAGTAGGTCGGAAAGCCGAGAAACCCCATCCAGCCGACAAGCGTCAAATTAGGGTTAGCGTATTGATAAACCTTGCGAATCGATTCCATGTCACTACTAGCCAATAGTGGTTAATGTCATAGATTGCGTTAGTGCAATCTTGCATAAGCCTTGTTATTTATAGGTATTTTTCAGGTAATCACCCCGATTACTGGTTAGTATATATCCTTATGAGATATGGTAAACAAAGAAAAGCTGCAAAACGCAGCTAAGTGCAAGATTTTTCTGATTATACAAAATGACATATTGAACAAAAAGAAAGGCCGCGTTTATTGCGGCCTGTTCATTTATCATTTATGGGAGCTTGTCGCTCAGCTAAAAATCACTGCGGCTAATAACCCAGCGGAGAGCTTTTCTGCCGACGGCCAAGTGATTACCTGCTCAATCATCTCGGTACCATCGGAGGCATGTCGCTTTCTACACTCAGTCAGTGTGCCACCAATGCTTTGATAAAACTCGATCGCATCTCGATTGCTGACATTCACTTCCAGATAAAGCCCGCGTTCTGGAAAATAGTGCTGCTGCCAGTTAGCAACTTCTTGTAGTAATTTCTTACCGATCCCACGTCGCTGAAAATCACCATCCACATGCAGAGAATCGATAAAGGTCCCGAGTTCGAAGTCATGGTTGCCAAAAACACAAGCAAAACCCAACAGAAGTCCCCCCTCTTCGGCCAAAATGACGTGTTGGCCAAAAGGCGGATTAGTCAAACGAGTTTGCCACAGGGCCAGTTTTTCCGTTTGTACATCGTTTTGCAGGTAACGTCTGCTGAGAATCTTGCTGTAATGTCGCTTTAAGCTATCCGCATGCAGATAAGCGACCCTTTCATAATCCACATATTCTGCCGTTTTAAATTCCATTTAACAGTCCGTCCGTCTATTAGAAATCCTTTTATAGAGTATTAATACTACATCCTCTTACCAACAAAGCAAAACATGTCGTTCACATTATTTATCAATTAATTTGACTTACACGTGTACGCTGATAATCTAGCGAACAATTGTTAGCTCAAAAATGAGGTGTCCTGTGGAGACGCAAAAACCACCACTCATCTGGTTGAATATCTTTATTTTCAGCTTTTCACTCTTGTTAGCATTGGTAGCGACTCCTTGGTATGCCTGGGAGCATGGACTGACGCTCTGGCATGTACTTTGGTTTTTTGTTGCTTTTAGCTTCACCAACCTTTCGATTACTGCAGGCTATCACCGACTATGGAGTCATAAGACTTATGAAGCACATTCGCTGCTTCGAGTATTTTTCGCCATAGGTGGCGCCTTTTCGCTGCAAAACAGCATTTTACATTGGTCATCCGATCACCGACGCCATCATCGTCATGTCGATGATTTCGAGAAAGATCCCTACTCTGCATCACGCGGATTCTGGTTTTCACATATTGGCTGGATGCTACGTCACTACAACCAAGAGAGTTATTCTGACTACACTAACTGCCGTGATTTACAAAAAGATCCCATCGTGATGTGGCAACATCGCTACTACGTGCCTTTAGCCATAGCCACCAACTTAGGTATTCCTTTGTTACTTGGTGCCCTTCATCAAGACTATGTCGGCATGTTACTCGTGGTTGGCGCACTGCGTTTAGTCTTGAGTCATCACAGTACATTTTTCATTAACTCACTCGCCCACATTTGGGGCTCGCAGCCGTTTACCGATAAAAATAGCGCTCGGGATAATGGGATACTCGCCATCTTCACCTTCGGCGAGGGTTATCATAACTTCCACCATATTTTTGAGAACGATTATCGCAATGGCATCTATTGGTGGCAGTACGATCCGACTAAATGGCTGATCAAAAGTTGTTCTTGGATTGGATTGACGAAAAAACTGCGCGTAACTCCGCAACTGAAAATCGATAGCGCAAAAGCGGCACAAATTTTTAAAAAGGCCAAAATGAAGTTGGAACAACGGGCAGAAGCAGCTTCATTGCATGACCAATTGCAGAGGGAATTTGATAGCTTAACCGCGCTCATGAAGGAGTATTACGAAGCGAAGAAACAGTTACTTGAAAGTAAGCGCCAGAATGCGGCGCAAAAGTATGAAAACGCACTACTCACCATTCGTTATAAGCAGCTTAAAGCCGAGCTCGCTGAACGTTATCGCTTATGGAATCAATTCGTCGAAGCGTACGCATAACCTTTAGTATATAAAGAATCAGGGCTCCGTTTGGAGCCCTGGTTTTGTCGACAAGCCGCATTAAATCTTCAGGACGTATTTGTCCATCATTGCCACCATCCGGCCAATCTCTGGTTTAGTGATAGTGTCATTCGCCCCTAAAGCCAACGCTTTTGCGCGGTTGTCTTCACTCATCAATGAAGAGAACATGACAATCGGCATCGAATTGTACTCTGCCGTCTCCCGCAGACGCTTCACCAAGTGCATGCCATCCATACGAGGCATTTCTACGTCGGTTACCACCGCATCAATCAACTCGCTGACAGGCAATCCTTCCTCTTTCGCTACTTGGATAAGGCTCATTAACTTCTCAAACGCTTCGCCGCCATCTTTACAAGCAATGATGTTGTAGCCTGCAGAGCTGAGCGTATCTTGGATCAGTGAACGAATAAACGCTGAGTCATCAACCACCATGACCGTTTTCGCATTGCGCTTAGAGACCATACGCTGGTTGAGATCGACTGAGCGATCCACCTTAACATCGTATTTTTCCATGCTCAGTTCAGGGTTGATGTCGGCGATGATCTTCTCGAAATCTAAGATCATGATGAGGTTGCCATCTTTACGCACGACAGCGACGACACAATCTTGCTCACCAGCTTCCAAAAACTGGCTGGGCGATTCGACGTCGTTCCATGAAATACGGTGGATACGGCTGATGCTATCGATCAGAAAGCCGTTAGTCATCTTGTTAAAATCAGTTACGATCACAAACTTGCGCGCCATATCTTGGCGGGTTGGCACACCCAACCATCCTGCAAGATCCACCAGCGGAGTTAATACATCTCGCGAGGAGAAAACGCCAATCATGTGAGGCTGGGCATTCGGATAGTCCGTTGTTTCCGGCACCTGAATCACTTCACGCACCTTAGCGACGTTAATCCCGTAGTAGCAGGTTTTCGTCCTGCCGTCAGGTAACGTTTTCTCTAAGTGAAATTCAATGATCTCAAGTTCATTGGTCCCACTTTCTGTCAAAATTGTACTACTTGGATGGCTCATGTCTTTACATACTTCAGGTAGTGAAAGCGCCGCAAACATTGCGTCGTCTTTATTATTTATTAGTTTATTTTTAACTGCTTAGACCCTATTTGTAAATCGGCAAACTTCCTAGCAGTTCAAATAATTCGCTAAAAGTGCCGTAAGCGCAGTGCTTTCCAGGGCAAGCACCACTCTACCATCAATAATAGTCACTGTTTGCCGAGTTTGTAGAAGTTTTGCAATTAAACCACACAAAAAGCAACAGATTGCACTGCATTTTGATGAGCAGCAATTCTGACGAGTAACAAAAATAAGGAGAGATAAAATAACAAAGTCCGGTCCAAGCAAAACGCTCGAAACCGGACCATCGCTCTTTTGAGATTTACCTTAGCATGCTATTCGATGTGCACGTACTTGCGCTTAAACTCGGAAGCCGACGCAAAAACGATAATCGACAATAGGGTAATCAAAGCTCCTACACTGTAAATTAACTGTTCATGGACTAGCAATTGGTAACCACTTACCAAGGATATTAACAGCACTACCAACAAATTCAGTCTATGCACCCAAGGATGCTTGACTGAAAAAACCGCGTATTTTGCACCAATCATCTCTTCTCATTCTTTATTAGATTAATAACTAACAGCTCAATAAGACCACACTATTTGTAAAGATACAATTAATTACTGAGCTTTTTGGGCAAAAAATCACACATCTCACCCTTGTATAAAGCGTCCTTTATATCATGAACATAAGAATAATTTATAGACCGATTAGCAATAGCGAGTGAACAAAAATGAGCTAAATTACAAACAACTTATTGAATAGCTTTAAATTCAATATGTTCCGCTTGCCACCAGCTCATTCAGTACGAGATCGCACACTGTTTCTCTCAACCAGTGTAGGTTCCAATTGGACAACTTGCACTTCCTGAGTCTGCTTTTTGATCTTCTTCAGTAGCGTTTCTACCGCCGCTTTGCCTAAACGGTATTTAGGTTGATGGATGGTGGTCAGTGATGGGGTCATAAACTTGGCAATGTGGATATCGTCATAACCTACAATGGAAAGCGACTGAGGAATCGCGATCCCCAACTCATTGGCCGCATTAATCACCCCCATTGCCATCATGTCATTGCAGACGAAAATGGCACTGGGTAATGAGCCTGATGCATGCATTTTTTTGAACGCTTGATAACCGCCTTCGCACTCAAAATCCGCTTCAATGATCCAGTTGGCATTGAAGGTTAAGCTCGCCTCATTCAGAGCACGCTTATAGCCTTCATAACGCATCTGTGCTTGATGCTTAATCAGTGGTCCAGTAATGCAGCCTATTTGTGTGTGTCCGGAATCAATAAGATGCTTGGCTGCTAAATAGCCGCCACGTAAAGAGTTGTCTTGAATCTTGTCACTTTGGAACAGCATGGGGCCCCAGTCCATCACCACGACAGGGATGTCAGGATACTGTTCAAACGCATCTAACCTTTCCCCTTCGAGCGAGGAGCACATCAAGATCAATCCATCGACTCGCTTTTGTAATAGCGTATTAATAGAAGACTTCATGCGCTCGTTATCGCCTTCAGTGTTGCAAAGAATCAAGTTGTAACCTTGGAGGAAACAGCTGCGCTCTACTCCCTTAACCACCTCACCAAAAAAGGGATTAGTTGAAGTCGTTACAAGCATGCCAAGCGTGTTGGTGCGATTGACTTTTAGGCTACGAGCGAGTGCTGAGGGCGCGAAATAGTGGAGCTCTTTGGCGGCGTTATTGACTCGCTCAGCAATCTCTTCGCTGACAAATCGGGTTTTGTTAATAACATGGCTAACCGTTGAGGTAGAAACCCCGGCAAGTCGGGCGATATCTTTCATGGTTGCCATGTCGTTCTCCTTGATATACGGCTAGAGGTGCTCTGCGAGAAAGGCGTCAACTTCTTTACGGGTTGGGATGGAAGTTTGCGCACCAAAACGGGTGACGGAAATGGCCGCCGCAGCGTGAGCAAATTTGATGGCTGATTCTAATGGCATATCTTCCAATAAACCAGTGACCAAGGCCCCATTAAAAGTATCTCCGGCTGCGGTTGTGTCAACAGCATCCACTTTGAACCCCGCAATCAGCTGGCCTCGACCATTTTCGCTCAGCCAAACACCTTTTGCTCCGAGAGTAATCAACACCATTTCTACCCCTTTGGCGTGTAACTTGTTGGCCGCTAGCTGCGCACTCTCATCATCCGTGACCGTGATACCAGTCAGCAGCTCAGCTTCGGTTTCATTCGGGGTAATCATCGCCACGCATGCTAGCAGTTCATCCGATAACATTCTGGCGGGCGCTGGGTTTAAAATCACATTGGTTTTTGCTGCTTTTGCCACACTTGCCGCGCGTTCAATGCCACAAATGGGCGTTTCCAGTTGCATCAACAAAAAGCGCGCCGCGCGGATCCTGTCCAAATCTGATTCTATCGCTTGTGCGCTTAACTTCGCGTTTGCTTCTGCGGAGATACAAATGCTGTTTTCACCACTGTCGGCCACTTGGATCATGGCAATGCCCGTTGGACAATTCGGCTGCATTTTCACGCCGACAGTGTTGATGCCATCCATTTTGAAACTTTCGCGAATATTGATACCAAAAGCATCATCCCCAACACAGGCAATAAAGCCTGTATCTGCGCCCAAGCGAGCCGCGGCGACGGCCTGATTGGCTCCTTTTCCACCCGGGATCACTTGATAATTGCGCCCATGTAAGGTTTCGCCTGGACGTGGAAAAGAAGGCACTTGAAGGACATGGTCAGCGTTAACACTGCCTAATACCACTAACTTATTCATAGGGAATCCTCAGCTCTGATGAGCTTACTTTTGAATGTAACCGATGGGTTTGCGCTCTTGAGAAAAACGCACAACCATCGTCAGGCAAATGCCTAAAAAATCTGGCTCCCAGCCTGAGCCATCAAATGCCGGGAACCAGAGGTTTAAACTTACTTAGTCACGACTTTGAGTGGTACAGGAATGTACTCTTCGACTTCACCACCTTTAAGGACTTTGTCGGCCGTTTCGATGCCCAATGCACCAATCAGATCAGGTTGCTGGGCAATAGTCGCAGCCAACTTGCCACGATTCACCGCCGCAATACCGTCTTCTGTGCCATCAAAGCCGACGATCACAACCTGTTTTCCAGATGCTTGTACTGCGCGCAGTGCGCCTAGCGCCATCTCATCGTTTTGCGCGAAAACCGCTTGCACATCAGGATTGGCTGCCAGCAGGTTTTCCATTACGTTCAACCCTTTGGTGCGGTCAAAATCGGCGGGCTGACTGGCAAGCACTTGCATGCCACTCTCTTTCACCGCGTTCATAAAACCTTCGCCACGCTCACGAGCAGCGGAAGTACCAGCGATGCCTTCAAGCTGAATGACTTTGGCTTTTTCACCCACTTTCTCAATGATGTAGCTACCCGCCATTTCACCGCCGATCACGTTATCAGAGGCGATGTGGCTGACGACTTCACCACGGCTCGCACCGCGATCGAGTGTCAACACAGGGATCTTCGCCTGATTAGCCATGCGAATAGCGTTAGAGACGGCATCCGAATCCGTCGGGTTGATCAAAATAGCTTTCACACCACGAATAGTCAGGTCTTCCACATTAGAAAGCTCTTTGCTTGGGTCGTTTTGCGAATCGAGTACGATCAAATCGTAACCCAGTTCTTTCGCTTTACTTTCTGCGCCGTCTTTCATAGTGACAAAGAACGGATTGTTCAGCGTTGAAAGTACGATTGCCATCGTATCTTGCGCCTGTGCAGCAACAGAAACCGTGGAGCTCAGCAGCGCAGCAGAAATTAAAGTGGCCAGTTTGTTCATGTTATTGTCCTTATTGTTGTGTAGGGGGAGCAGAATGGTCCTTCCGCTCGTTGGTTACTTATTCTTGTTGTCCACCATGACGGCTAGCAGAATCACCGCTGCTTTTGCAATCATCTGGTAGTAAGAGGAAACATCCAATAGATTCAGTGCGTTATTCAAGAATCCGATGATCAATGCGCCAATCAAGGTGCCCATGATGCGCCCTTTGCCGCCCATTAAGCTGGTTCCGCCGAGCACCACGGCCGCAATCGCATCCAACTCGTACCCCATACCAGCAGTGGGCTGTGCGGACGAGAGACGCGATGTGACGATGATGCCAGCCAGCGCCGCCAACAGACCACAGATGGCGTACACACCAATCTTGACGCGATCAACATTGATACCAGAGAGGCGAGTTGCCGATTCATTGCCCCCCAAGGCGTAGACATAGCGACCAAAACGGGTGTGATTGAGCAGATACCAAGCCGCGGCAAACACCACCACCATTAACCAGACTGGCACCGGAATGCCTAGCGCATAGCCGGTACCGAACCAAGCAAACGCATCAGAAGAATCACTAAAGCCGGTTGAAATGGGACGACCATCGGTATAAACCATAGTCACACCGCGCAGCAGCGTCATGGTTACCAGCGTGGCGATAAATGCCTGTACTTTGCCTTTGGCGATGATGATGCCGCTGATCGCGCCCAACGCAGCACCAGCAACCAAGGCGGTGGGGACAGCAATAAGCACCGGTACTTCCATTGCGACCAAACTGGCCGCAAAAGCGCCACACAACGCCAACACCGAGCCGACACTCAAATCGATCCCAGCGGTGAGAATCACCAGCGTCATGCCCACCGCAATAATCGCGTTAACGGATGTCTGGCGCAGAATGTTCAAAATGTTGTCGAGGGTGAAAAAGTTTGGATTCAAAAATGAGACAACAACGATCAAAAATAGCAATGCAATCAGTGATTTCTGTTCAATCAACCACTCTTTACTCAGCAGTTTTTTGCCGCCTGTATTGCTCGGCTTACTCATGGTTTTACTGTTCATGCTGCTTCCTCAGATAGCGTTTTACCGACTGCACACGCCATCAGCTTTTCCTGATTCGCGTCTTTTGCATCAAATTCTCCGGTGATGCGCCCTTCGTGCATGACTAAGATGCGATCACTCATACCAAGCACCTCAGGCATTTCCGACGACACCAAAATGATGCTCATCCCCTCGGCTTTAAACTTATTGATTAATTGATAAATCTCTTTTTTTGCCCCGACATCTACACCACGTGTCGGCTCATCGAGGATCAGCACTTTAGGCCGCGTCATCAGCCCTTTGGCAATCGCCACTTTTTGCTGGTTACCACCCGATAAATTGCCAATAATTTGTTCGCGGCTTGGCGTTTTGATATTGAACAGCTGGATAAAGTCATCCACCGCTGTCATTTCATCGCCATGCTGGATTTGCATCCCTTTGCTCAGTTTATCCAGCGCGCAGAGTGTCATATTCTCTTTCACCGACAGCCCTAATACCAAGCCATCGCCTTTGCGATCCTCGGAAATGTAGGCGATGCCGTTGGCTAAGCCATCTTGCGGGCTCACCGGATTAATGGTTTTCTGGTCAAGGTTTATCACTCCGCGCTCACTCGGTAGCGCACCGTAAATCACCTTCATCAGTTCGGTGCGCCCTGCGCCCATCAAACCGGAAATGCCGAGGATCTCGCCACGTTTTAGGCTAAAGCTGACATCATGCACACCAGATCCAGTGAGTCCCGCCACTTGCAAACAGGTCTCGCCATGCTTGACGTCAATGCGTGGGTACTGCTCTTCTAGCTTGCGGCCAACCATCATCTCGATCAGCCCCTCTTCATCCGTCTCCGCTACAGCACATTGAGCAATGAATTTTCCGTCGCGCAGCACGGTAATGTCGTCGCAGATCTCGAAGATCTCTTTGAGACGGTGAGAGATATAGACGATGCCACAGCCTTGATCGCGCAGTTCGTTGATCACGCCAAACAAGGCTTGCGTTTCCGTGTCCGTCAAAGCGTCGGTTGGCTCATCCATGATGATGACACGCGACTCAAACGAGAGCGCTTTGGCGATTTCCACCATCTGCTGCTCGCCCAAACTCAGTTCACCGAGTAGCGTTTTCGCGCTGTGCTTCACTTTCAAGCGGGTCAGTAATTTATCCGCCATCTGGTACATTTTGGCCCAGTCAATGCGACCAAATTTGGTGGTTATTTCACGGCCAAGAAAGATGTTTTCCGCGATAGTCAATTGCGGGATCAGATTCAATTCTTGGTGAATAATGCTGATACCCGCTTGCTGGGAATCTCGCGGACCTTTAAATGTGGTTTCACGGCCTTGATAGACGATGCTGCCAGCGTCTTTGTGGTAAATCCCCGTCAGCACTTTCATTAAGGTGGACTTGCCCGCGCCATTTTCCCCCATCAGCGCCATCACTCGGCCGGGATAGACATTGAGTGACGCTTTATCCAACGCTTTGACACCCGGAAATGCTTTCTCAATGTTGTTCAGCTGCAGTATCGTCTCGCTCATACTTTTCCCTCACGTTCTCGCCGCCTAAAAAACCACACCGGCCTGAAAAATAACGTTGGCATAAGGCGTACATTCACCTGTTCTCACCACCGCTTTGCTTTGCTGAGTACGTTGCTTAAACTCTTGATGAGACACATAGGAAGTGGCGATGCTCTTGCCAGTGCGTTCTTGCTCTTGCTGCAATTGAACGAGCAGCGCCTGATGAAGCTCTGGGCTAACTTGGGCAAATTCCTCCGCCATCACCACCCCTTCAATCTGCGATTCTGACAAGAAAACGCCAACCGTTTCTATAAAACTGGGGACGCCATGGGTCAGCGCCAAATCAATGCGCGTCACTTGATCGGGAATGGGTAAACCCGCATCACAAATGGTGATCTCATCGGTGTGTCCCAAAGTGGCCACCAGATAAGAGAGGTCAGAGTTTATCAGGGTACTTTTTTTCATTGTGCGTCTCTCGGTACGTTGGAAAAATCCGAGTCATCCTCGTCGGAAAATCATCATCGAAACGTTTCGATGAGATAGTATATCGCGCGGTATAATTTGCTATTACTCCCCGTTCAATCTGTGATAGCGATCTTGCAAAGACCAGCTCGTGGTAAAAAAACAGCGCAATCGATCACAAATAAATTTCGACAAAATTCACGAAAGCAGTATTCTATGTCGAGCAAATTGTTAACAAATGCTCTTTCTGGTCACGTTTTGTTTCAGGAAATCTTCGCCCTATGAACCTTGCATTGCTTTCTGCTTTTATCCCAACTTTCTTCTTTGTCTCGATTACGCCCGGCATGTGCATGACGCTGGCGCTGAGCTTGGGCATGAGTATTGGCTACAAACGCACTTTATGGATGATGATCGGTGAGCTCGCCGGAGTGGCGTTGGTTTCGGTATCGGCGGTGATTGGTATTGCGGCTATCATGCTCAACTACCCGATGCTGTTTGTCAGTTTCAAGGTGTTAGGCGCGCTCTATTTGATCTACCTTGGCGTACAGATGTGGCGCTCAAAAGGCAAGTTAGCATTATCAGGCGATGGCAGCCCCGTCATGGTCGGTGGTAACTGGAATTTGGTGATGCAAGGCTTTATCACCGCCATTGCGAACCCCAAAGGTTGGGCGTTTATGATTTCGCTGTTGCCGCCTTTTATCGATCAATCGGCGCCACTCACCCCACAACTAATGCTGTTAGTCGGCATTATTCTTATCTCAGAGTTTGTCTGCATGACGCTCTACGCCACCGGCGGTAAGGGGCTAAAACGCATTCTTGGCAAGTCACAAAATGTGCGGACGCTCAACCGAATTGCAGGCAGCTTGATGGTCGGCGTCGGCATCTGGTTGTTTTTTAGCTAAGGAACCATTAGCGCTTTCTGAACACCCAGATTGGCCCTATGAGGAGAAACTGCAAGTCTTCAAAAAAGGACGGCTTTTTACCTTCAATTTTATGGCCGATGAACTGCAACAGCCACAAGCAGACAAACAGCGCTAGGGCGATAGTAAAAACAGGCAGTTGCAAAAGTGCTAAGCTCCAAGCCAGCGCGATGCAAGACAAGGTATAACCGAGCATCAGCAAGAAGACGCTCAGTGAAAGGCGAAAATAAAATACCCACACCGGTAAGGCCGCGAGCCAGACCCAATTGAGTGTCATGCCAGACAAAGTAATGGGGGGAATGGACCAGATCAGCGCCACCACAGAGAAAAAAATCCCCGGCACTGCGATGGTATGGATACGCTGATTGATCGGGTGTTGATGGCTTTGCCCGTAAGCGTCAAGCCACTGAGTCAATGTACGCATCGCTTCCCTTCCTGATTGTACTAAAGTGGCCGCTGTGATTTGGGCAGTTTGGCCACCACTAAGTCGTAAGAGCGCTGACACAAATCTTCGATCAAGCCATCCTCGACGTCACCAGCAAAATAGACCGTGATCCAGTGGCGCTTATTCGTATGGTAACCCGGTGTGATGGCGCTAAATTGTGCACAAAGCACTTCGCCATCTTCAGGTTTGGCTTTGAGCGTGACGTACTCTTTTCCCTCGCGCGTGGCCAAAATAGCAAACATTTTCTCTTTGACCTTATAAACCAGAGCGTCCGGACCAAAAGGGAAATCACTTTGCGCACAGTTGAAGGTGTCTAGGTATTGCTGTAACTCGTTGATCGTCATCACTCTCTCCACCAAGGGAATCCGTTGCATCATAAGATGCCACTGATTAATGATAAGTTAAGCATTAGAAATAGCGTGTTGTGAAGCCGCACATAAAAAAAGAGCACTCACGGCTCTTTTGGTTTTTCTCGTTACCATTTTTTCATTAGGCGGCCGACCAAACTTGGGTGGTAACTCCAGCAGTGGTCAAACATCGACATCAACTCAGGGTTGCCATATTTGGACAAGCTTACCGCGTGAAAACGGTTTTGTTGCAACTTAAGCTGCTCGACCTTCGCCAACATCTCTTCCGACTGTCTCGGTGCGATAAAATCAGACAGCACCACCAGATCCGCGTTACGATACTTTTCACCGCTCATCAGCTCAATCGATTTAAGCAACACGGGCTCAAACGCGGTGCCGCCATGAAAGGTATAAGTGAGGAAGTCCGCCGCCTCACGCAAGCCATCTTGGCGAGTCAGCTCATAGGTGATCTGCTCGGTGGAGAATAAGATCACATAACAGTCGCGCTCTTCTGCCAATGCAATCTGCATCAGCGCATACGCCATCGCTTTTGCGCTTTGTTCTGGAAAACCACTCATCGAACCCGATGCGTCTACACAAATGACAAACGGCCCTTTTTCGATTTCAACTTGCTGATTATCTGGTTTATGCGCTTTTACTTTACGCAGGGTGCGCGATTTGCCTTTGACTCGATAGTTCATTAAACGTTTATCGGCCAAATGCTTGTAAAACACCACTTCCAGCTCCGGATAGGCGAGAAACATGGTTTCATTCGGCAGCAGTTTATTGAGATCATCACTCTCGTGAATGCCGACAATGTCATCGGTGGCTTCATCACTTTTTTCTTCCACCATCTGCAGCTCTTCCGCTGGTGTGCGGTAGAGCTCCGGATCATCCACCTCATTCGCCATGCGGCCAAGCTGCTCGGCTATCTCTTGCAAACCTTTGTTCTTTTTAAGAAATTCAGCGTAACGTTTCATCACGGAAACGTCCGTTTTGCTCAGCTTAGCTGCCGCCATATCCCACAAGCGACCCACACTACCTTCATCTCCACCGTCGGTCACTTTGTCCATGCTTTTCATGGTTTCCATGCGCTGATACATGTCGGCGAGCATTTTCTCTTTGTTCGCTTCCAGCTCAGTAAGCTGCGCTTGTTTGACCGCGTCGCTTAAACTCTGATACCACTGATCACAGAAGTAGTGTGGAAACATAGGGTTAAACACCCCTTTGTTTTTTTCCAGCAGCCTACGCGCCTGCATATAAAACGCGGAATGCCACTCCAGTTTTTTCACGACCTCATCGATCTGCTCGAAAAACTCACGTTCACTGAGATGAATGACGCTTTGATAGAGCGACAACTCTTGCTGGAAGCGCTCCGTTTCGCACACTTTGGTAATACGACGCTTGACGCTACCGCGCCATTTAAGCAGATGGTTTTTTACCGAGGATTTGACACCTTGGTTTTCCGCCATCACCATGAGTTGCGAACGGGCCATTAAATCATTCACCGCAGACTCAACAATGCCTGAGTCTGCAATCATTAACGCGAGGTTAAGGCTATCGGCTCCCAGCATGGCGGCTCCTTACGAAAAGTACTCGTTGAGATGCTTAATGCGGAACATGGTTTTCTCACTCTCGCTCTTGGTGGTTTCCAGCGTGTGATTTACCTGTTGCAGCGTTGCTTCCATTAAACGAGGCAGTTCCGGATCAATGAAGTTGTGCGGCAAGGCACCATGAAAATCGCTGCGCGCTTTACGTAAGTGGTGTTCAGCCTCCGTGAGTTTGCTAAAAGCGTTGTCACATTTTTCTACCCATTTTTGGTAGTGTTCTTGGTTAAGCCCCTCTTTCGTCACCAAACTGACCAGCACCGCGCGGTTGGCAATATCACGTACGACTAAGTTGTTCGAGGCATCAAGGTCGAACTTAAGGCGACACAAATTGGTATTTTGATTAACAAAACCATAGAGGTCGCCATGACCTTCTTTGATCAAGCGATCCAACTCATCTTTTTGCACATACACCCAGCGACTATCGCCTCGTTCAGATTCAGAGACTGACATGTTGCTTTGTAGTAGCACCAGTTTGACCAAATTGCGCGTTGGCCCAACGCTGTAAAGGCGCGCTTCTGAAGTATCAAAATGGTGTACTTCTTTCCCTTTACGCAAAAGACCCGCCGAGGATTCCATCGACAATACAATACCGTACTGCTCTTCCAGCTCCTGCTGAATATCCGCCAGCTCTTCGCGACAATGGTCGATTTGGTGCTGTACGTTCTTTTGGTCAAACGCATAGTTAAGGGCAAATTCCTGGATAACAGAAGTGACCACGTCACGAGAGTCAGGACTGTTCCACAAGCAGTCTTGCAGTAACAGCAGATCCAGCGGATTGATCTCGTCACGACCATTGAAAAAGGCACTCGCTTTGAGAAGGCGCACCGCCTTTTTCCAACGACGGTCAGAGACATAGAGATCCATGTCAGCCGCATCGTAGCCTTGAGATTCCACTTTCTCTTCCAGCATCGATTTGAGCTGATAGAGCTTTTCAAACACTTTATCGTTGAGTTTGAGTGACTCGAGCGCCTGCTGCCAGTAATGATATTCTTCATCGGTGATCGCCAAACCCTCAGGAATGCGCGCCTCTTCTGGCGTACCGACCGTCAGCATCGATTTGAAATTTTGCTTGTTCTGGATTCGATTGACGAAGACACGCACCAACATACGGTCGTACAAGGCTTCTAGGCCACTGTCCTCATCCGGTAATTCGTTAGACGCAGAAATCAGCAGACGCATCGGTACACGCTCGATATCGCTGCCATTTTTAAAGGTCTTTTCATTGACGACGGTAAGAAGCGTGTTGAGAATCGCTGGCCCTGCTTTCCAGATTTCATCCAAAAACACCACTTGCGCCGTCGGCAGATAGCCTTGAGTTAAGCGCACATAACGGCCATTGTCTTTCAGTTCTTGAATGCTCAGCGGACCAAACACTTCTTCTGGCGTGGAAAAACGCGTCATCAGGTATTCAAAATAGCTGCTGTTGTCAAATGCTTGGATAAGGCGCTTTGCAATCAAGCTCTTAGCAATACCCGGAGGGCCAAGAAGAAACACGCTTTCACCAGCCAAAGCGGCCAACAAACAGAGTTTGATGGTGTATTCACGTTCATAGACGCCATCGGCCAGCGCTAAAGAGAGTTTGTTAATTCTTTCGGAAAGTAACGCTTTGTCTGCGTTTGACGCAAAAGAGGGGCGAATCATTACGTTACTCCTGATTCAGATCGATTCGATTACACGTACTTTTATACATTTGTTATCACTTTGTTACAAGTGTATTTTGTGCGGAGAAGCCCTTATAGCAGAAGTCGCTTTCGCTTGACAACGGGTAAACAAAGATTGCATTTATGGGGCGCAAATCACTGATTGCGCAATCGATAAAGCAGCGTTTGCCCAATTATTTCTTTCGTTTGACTTGGTTAGTGCGTATCTTGTCTGCTGAGTTTTTTACAAATCTGTTAACTAGGAAAGTCGTTTTGACATGAGAAAAATCATACATAAATGGAAAAACATCGCCCTAGTTGAAGAAAATGTTGCCCTACCTAACGGCAAATCTGTCTGTCATACCACCATCCAACATCCCGGCGCAGCGGTTATTTTACCCGTCACGGCGTCAGGCGAAATTGTGCTGATCAATCAGTATCGCCCTTCGTTAAAAAAATGGCTGTTGGAACTTCCGGCGGGCACCAAAGAGGCCAATGAAGATCCACTCACCTGTGCTCAACGAGAGTTAGAGGAAGAAACAGGTTACAGTGCAGAGTGCTTTTACTCACTGGGTCAAGTCACGCCGCTGGCTGGATTTTGCGATGAGATCCAATATCTGTACGTGGCAAAGCAGCTGCGCCTAACCAATCGCTATCAATGTGATGACGATGAAGTGATTCAAGTCGTCACTATGCCAGTCTCGCAATTAGAAGAGAAAATTATTGAAGGCAGCATCAGTGATGGCAAAACCATTGCTTGTTTGAGTAAAGCCAAACTGTGTGGTTATCTCTAAAGAGAAAAAAGCCACCAATAAAATAGTAAAGTCAGGAGAAATGATGGCTAGTAATAAAATTGATTTTCGCTCCGATACCGTCACTCAGCCTACCCCGGCGATGCGTGAGGCCATGGCCAACGCGGTGGTTGGCGATGATGTCTACGGCGATGATCCAACTGTCAACGAGTTAGAAGCGTTTGCCGCGAGCGAAACGGGTTTTGAAGCTGCGCTTTTCACCACTTCGGGCACTCAGGCAAACTTACTCGGCTTGATGTCTCACTGTGAACGGGGGGATGAATACCTGTGCGGCCAACAAGCGCACAACTATCGCTACGAAGCGGGCGGCGCGGCAGTATTAGGCTCAATTCAGCCGCAGCCGATTGAGAACAATCCAGATGGCACATTGCCTTTTGATAAACTCGCCGCTGCGATTAAGCCCGATGACAGCCATTTCGCCCGTACCAAGCTGCTTAGCTTAGAAAACACCATCAACGGTAAAGTGTTACCACTAAGCTATCTTCAACAAGCGCGCGCTTTTACCAACAAACATGGGCTGAAAATGCATCTTGATGGTGCGCGGGTTTACAATGCCGCCGTAGCGCTGGATGTTCCAGTGCGTGAAATCGCTCAGTATTTCGATTCCATGACCATCTGCCTGTCTAAAGGGCTCGCTGCGCCTGTCGGTTCTTTGCTTTTGGGAAGCAAAGAGTACATCACTAAGGCACGTCGTTTGCGCAAAATGGTTGGCGGCGGTATGCGCCAAGCGGGCATTTTAGCCGCCGCAGGTAAATTGGCACTGACCGAGCAAGTGAGCCAACTTAAAACGGACCACGACAACGCAAAAGCGCTGGCACACGGGCTTGCAACACTGCCCGGGTTCGATGTCAATCCGCAATGGGTGCAAACCAATATTGTGTTTGCCAAACTCGATGATGGCGTCGATATCGCAACCATAGCGCAAAAGCTAAAGCAAGAGCAGATCATCGTGTCCCCGGGAAATCCAATCCGCTTTGTCACTCATAAGGACATCCGTCGCGAAGACATCGATCGGTTGCTCAGCGTATTACGCTCCCATTTATGATTTTCATAGCAGAGCGTTGTGATTTTTTTGGCCGAGCGCGTCACTGACGATGCTCTGCCCATTTTACTCAGAGTATTTTGTTTAACCGTCATTTGGAGTCTCCACTGCAATGGCCACACAATTCTTAGCTGATTCTCTCCAAGGTCTACGTGTGATTGACGCTTTGGATGTCGATGATTTACCCAGCGGCGAGCACAAATTCTGGTTTCGCGTTGCCAGTAACGCTTTATCTCAGTGGCAACATCTGCCTGTGCTGGTCTTTAAAGGGGAAAAGCCGGGCAAAAAATTGCTCATCACCGCTGGCGTTCATGGCGATGAATACAACGGCGTACTCAGCGCGCAAAAAGTGGCGCGTGATCTGGTCGGGCAGAGCTTAGCGGGCGTCGTGACTATCGTCCCGACCATCAACTTAAGTGGTTTGCTCAATCACAGCCGCGATTTTCATTCCGCTGACCCAGACACGTCGGCCGTCAATCTCAACCGTCACTTTCCCGGCAATGCCAAAGGAAATGAAGCCAGCCGCTACCTCGATACCTTGTGGCAAAAACTGTTAAAGCCCAACGCCCAACTGGCCATTGATCTGCACACACAAACCAGCGGCGCAGCGTATCCTCTTTATGTTTTTGCCGATTTTCGCCAGCAAGCTTCGCTTGATATGGCACGCTGGTTAAACCCAGACGCCATTCTCGATGACCCGGGAGATGCGGGCGTGTTAGAAACGGTCTGGAATCAACACGGTGTCCCCTGCATTACGGTTGAAGTGGGTATGGGGCGATATACGCAATCTGACCTTGTTGAACGTACAGCCGAAGGAATCAATAACATTCTGACGCACTTGCAGATCAAAGACGGCGCCCCGTCAACGCCGCTTTCTTGCGTGCAAGGCAAAGAGATTATCTCACTGCGCGCCGAGGTGGGTGGCTTTGTCATTCCGCAGGTTGAGCTGCTGCAAGACGTTTCCCCGGGTCAATTGCTGGCGCTTCAGTACGACAGCTTTGGGGAAGAAATTGCTCGCTACACCGCGCCTGTCGCCGCGACAGTTCTAAGCCACAATCTTGAACCAATGCGCGCGCCGGGCGCTTTAGTAGTGCGTTTGATTCGCTGAGCCTACTCGCCTCTCAAACCTTGAGAGGCGAAGCGACTGATGAAATAGCTTATTGATTTTGCTAAGGTATGGTCAAAACAATAACTAAGAATAGCCAATGAGCGTGATAGAGTTCTGCCAAGTCAGCAAGTGGTATGGTCAATTCCAAGCGTTAAAATCAATCTCACTGTCCGTGCGCAAAGGGGAGATTCTCGTGATTTGCGGCCCATCCGGTTCGGGGAAATCGACGCTGATCCGTACAGTTAACGGCTTGGAATCCATCGATGCAGGAGAGATCCGTATTCTGCCCGATGAGCAGGAAAATCATCGGAGCCGTGGCAAAATCGGTATGGTTTTCCAACACTTCAATCTCTTTCCTCACCTGACAGTGAGACAGAACTTGACCCTATCGCCGATGAGAACCTTGAAATTAAGTCGCCATCAAGCCAATCAAAGAGCGGAACACTTCCTTAAACGAGTAAAAATCGCCGATCAAGCCGACAAATACCCGATCCAGCTTTCTGGCGGGCAACAGCAGCGTGTGGCGATTGCGCGCTCTCTGTGCATGCAACCGGAGATTTTATTGTTTGACGAGCCAACATCGGCACTTGACCCAGAGACCATCAACGAAGTGCTGGATGTGATGGTTGATCTGGCCAATGATGGCATCACCATGATGTGTGTCACGCATGAAATGGGCTTTGCACGCAAAGTCGCCCATCGAGTGGCGTTCATGGACGGCGGCGAAATAGTAGAGATCGCACCGCCAGAGCAACTTTTCTCGGCAGCACAGCACCCGCGTACGCAACAATTTCTCCAACAAATTTTAGGTTCGAGGTAGCGATGGTTAGCCATAAAGCCATGCGCTTAATTAAACCTATTCTGCTGGCGATGCTTCAAGCGGTGCTGATGTTTGCCGCACTAGTCTGGTTGCTCGATTCAGGAGCCAAAGCAATGGGCTATCAGTGGCAGTGGCATCGAGTTCCTGACTACATACTCTTTTTTGAAGATGGCGAATGGTGGGCCGCTGAACTACTGCAAGGTCTGGTGGTCACGTTGCAGCTCACTGCCATCAGCCTTCTTTTCACCTTGTTACTGGGGCTGACCACCGCCCTACTACGTCAGTCACGTTCGATTGTCGGCCGAGCCCTTGGTACTGGTTATGTCGCAGTGGTCAGAAACACACCGCTGCTGGTGCAAATTTATCTGATCTATTTTGTCTTCGGCCCAGTCATTGGGCTGGATCGCTTTTCAACCGCCGTGCTCGCGCTAGCGCTGTTTCAAGGCGCTTATACTGCTGAGGTTTTGCGTGGCGGGCTTAACGGCATTGCACAAGGGCAATACGAAGCAGCAAAATCACTTGGCTTGTCGACCTTCTTTACTTTCTACGATGTGATCTTGCCGCAACTTTTGCAACGAACTCTGCCACCGCTGACCAATGAAATGGTGTCTCTGATCAAAAACTCGTCTATCGTCAGTGTGATGGCCATTTTCGACCTCACCACCCAAGGTAGGAATATCGTCTCTGAAACGGCAATGCCCTTTGAGATCTGGTTTAGTGTCGCTGCCATCTATCTGCTACTCACGTTAAGTCTGTCAGCACTTTCTGCTTGGCTGGAACATCGCCTTGGTGCTCGCTGGCGTTCACATTAAACACATTTAAGGGAAGAAGCATGAAACTGTTTAAACACCGAATCGCTCGCTTAAGTATTGCAGCGCTTCTCACTGGCCTACTCGGGCTCAGCCTGAGCACACCATCACTGGCTAACGAAAGCGCAACTGCCAATCTCGATAGTATCAATCAACGCGGTACACTGCGTGTTGGTATGTCTACCTTCGTTCCATGGGCAATGCGTAACAAACAAGGAGAACTGATTGGCTTTGAAATTGATGTCGCCAAGCGATTAGCGGCTGATTCCGGCTGGAAAGTCGAATTTGTTCCAACCGCTTGGAATGGCATCATTCCCGCTCTCTTGGCAAAGAAATTTGACGTCATCATCGGCGGTATGTCCGTCACCCCAGAGCGTTCAAAAAGCGTGCTGTTTACTGCGCCCTATTCTCACTCGGGCGTGCAAGTTGCAGCCAGCAAAACGCTAGCAGCCGATTTCACCTCAATGGAAAAATTCAACTCGCGCCGGGTGAAAATCGCCGCCAGACGAGGCGCATTTACCGTGCAAGTGGCCCGCGAAACCTTCCCGAAAGCGACCATTTTGCAGTTTGATGACGATGCACAAGCATTCCAAGAAGTGATCAACGGTAATGCTCACGCCGTAATTGCCTCCAGCCCAAAACCTGAACACGAAACCATTAAACATAGCGATAAACTGTTCCTGCCGTTTAGCGAACGCCTTGCCAAAGGCAATGAAGCGTTTGCGGTGCGCCTTGGAGAAGAAGACAAAAAAGCCTTTTTCGACGCTTGGATCCAAGCTCGCATGGCCGATGGCTGGTTGCAGCAACGTTACGAGTACTGGTTCTCAACGCTAGATTGGCAAGATCAAATTGCCTCGGGCCAATAACCCATGACGGTTAAATCGCAACCACCTTTTCGCTATAGACTCAGCCCGCTGGATGTCGGGCTGAGCCTCTTAATTATTGGCCTGCTGGCTTGGCTCTACCACCGTTCTTCGGTTGGCATTCATTATCAGTGGCATTGGCAAGAGGCGCTTGAGCTCATTTTCACTCCGCGTGCCGATGGTAGTTTGCCATACTTTTTTCAAGGACTGCTTGCCACGCTACGGCTAAGTTTCTGGTCGATGCTACTGGCTTTGATACTGGGCACCTTGATTGGCATTGCCAGAACAAGCGAACGTTCAGTGCTGCGCGTTCCGGCCAATGCGTTTGTGCAGTTAATTCGCAATATTCCACCATTGGTGTTTGTCTTTATTTTCTATTTCTTTATTTCGAACCAACTTATTCCGTTACTTGGTCTGGAAACACTTTTGCGCAATTACCCAGCAACGCCACCAGCGGCGATAACTTGGCTGTTTGGCCCGTCCAACTTGTGGGAAAACTTGCTCTCCGGTGTGATGTGTCTTGGCTTGCTCTCTTCGGCATACATTGCCGAAATTGTTCGCGCAGGACTGCGTAGCATTACCAAAGGTCAGTGGGAAGCTGCGGATTCTCTCGGCCTCTCCGCTTGGGTCAAGTATCGTTTTGTGATTGGTCCACAAGTATTGGCATCCATCACGCCAGCGTTAGCGGGGCAAACTATCTCGCTGGTGAAAGAAACCTCCATCGTTTCTCTGATTTCCATTCAAGAGCTGACGTTTGTGGGCAGTGAGGTCGCCAACTCTTCTGGTTTCATTTTCGAAATTTGGCTGATTGTCGGTTTTTGCTATCTGCTGCTTTGTTTAACTTTGTCTACCGTGTTCAAGCGTATTGAACTGCGCAGCTTAAAGTATTTACAACGTTAGAGCGTCTTATAGCAAACAGGGTTTAAGAAGAACCACCTCGCATCCGTTAATAAGTGCTTATTGCTTCTTGAATTATTTCGTATCGGACTGCTGTTTCGCGTGCCAAGCATCCAGTAAAGGTTTGCCATAAACAACTTCGGTTTGCATATGCATGATGAGAAGGAATAATGCAAGAAGCAATGCCGTCACATTAAATACACGATTAACAACCGCTCTAATGCGAATATCAAAGACAGTAAGTTGAATCGCAACTAAGGCAAAAGGATAAGTTAGCATTAAAAAAATCAACCATCCCAAATAACTTGAGATCGCCATTGGCTCGTAACCCATCATATTCACTCCGGAAATTAGCAACGCCTCGATATTAACGACTTATTTCGTTAATGGGAGAGCAGACATTCAAAGTGCGAGTGACAGAGAGTAATGAGCCTGACTTAATGACAAAGCCATCATCACTCATTTTAGTTGACGCAAAAATTGCTCAGCCATTTTGGGCGTGGTTAGATGAACGAAACAGATCGGCGAGTTCTGCAATTCTTCTTTCAGGAGCAAGTATTTTACCCTGTTTTTGCGATAGTTTTTAATCGACCACCAAATAATAGAATCTCTGCTGAAAAAGGATTTACTAAAGCTTTCTCGGTTGCCTGTTCCCGGCCAAAGTTCTTGCTGTGTCCACGAACGCATCCATGCCCTTTTAACCGCTCGGTAAGTCGTTCGCCAGCGGGAATAATCCAGCCAAATAATGGTATCAACGTGTTGCCACTTTACATTCTGCGTGCGGCTGTAATTTCCATCAAGAACCCAAGCATCTCCGTCCGTTGCTTGGCTTATTTTAGAAAAGAAAGTCTCATCATCGGTTTCCTGCCAATCGGCTTGCCAGAATAGGCGGTCCATCTCAATATATGGACAACCTAAACGAGCCGCCAATTGTTTGGAGAACGTTGATTTTCCGCTAGCGCTACTGCCAATCACATTGACTCTTTGCATTAACTATTCCTTTCAATTTGCTGTTTAATGCTTCCCTAAGATCTAGTGCCCGCGAACAACAAGAGTGATCAATTCGAAGATTTTCACTTCGCAAAAAATTCCTGTTTTTTTAATTTGCTGATTCGCAAGGGGCGCAGATTCTAACACTGGTCTCTGCTCAGAATCGAGCGCAAGTTATGAAATTACTGAACAATACTACGCAGCGATTAGTGCTGAAATGAAATAAGGAATGGCAATTTTATGAGAACGGTAAAATCTGCGCATCGTCCTACCAAGAAAGCCAGTCAGTAGACCTGGCTGGCTTATCGTGACTTGCGACGAATCGCTATTACAGAGTTAAGTCAACTTGTACCCTTAATCACTCAACATCCGGTTCTTCACCCGTGGTTGGGTCGAGAAGTGGCTTGCGCAATTGCAACACCCAGTACTCCGTTGACGCTTGACCTTCAGTACTCAACACTAATGTGTCGCCCAAGTTGTACAACTTAGTATCACTGCTCGTAACAGAGACTGGCAATTGGTACATGAAGCTATCGCTCGCCCATTGACCCAGTTCATCTTTAACCGCGACGCCATGAGTGAAGACGCTGAATAGTTCATCTTTGACATCGGCATTGACAATAGCGAACTGATTGCCATCGATTACAGAGAACTTAGAGTAGGCACCATCCATCGCTTTCTCTTTCTTATTAAAGACTTGGTGGCGTACTTGTTTCTCGATAACACCATCAACTTCCACATCGACAATTTCAGCCATATTGAAGACGTCGGTACCATCAACAGACTGTCGACCCGCACTGTAGGCAACATTCCCATCTGGTTTCACCAATGCCACTCCATAGTTATCGCCGCCGCGACGTGATTTGCCATCAGCAAACAAGAAGGTGTGAGGCGCTTCATTGATGGAATTCCAGATCCAGTAACCGATAATGTCATAGCTACCACGCGCCGCAATTTGACAGCCAGCTCCGGAATCTTTCAGCTCCGCACGTACGGCAACGCTGACTGATTTCGGTTCCGCACAGAAGTATTGTGCATCGCCAGGGTAGATAAACTGCTGAGACGTCACGGTTTGTGTCTCGAGATCAAAGATGTTCAGCGTTGGCGGTGCAAACGCGCCGTAATCCATTCCTGTTGTATCCAGTGCCGCAATACTCGCGTATTGAGAAGGCAACTGTATTGGCTTACCGTTGAGTGAAGCGACTTTATCTGTCCAAGTGTTGCTGGTGAAATCAAACACGGACACCAGAGAGGCATCATCTTCTTTCAGCAAAATCAAATTACCATTTGCGGCAAAATAGAAGCTGTCTGCGTTAAGGTTGAACTGCTTGTTGTAGAGCTTACTGGTATCAACTTCTGCCAGTGTGCCATCCGCAAGCGTGTAGCGATACGCTTTGTGTTCAGGGATAACACCACTGACATGTTTGTTCGATGTCACTAACATCACATAACCGTTGTTTCCTGAGATAACTTGGTTAGAAAGCAGTTTGAAGTCCGTCGTTGGCAGCGCTACTTCAACTGCATCGCTTTCACCTGACGCCGTGACTTTGCTGACGAACAGGCTGCCGTTTTCCGTTCCACCAACTTGCCAGAAGCGATACAGAGCATTGCCATTTTGTACGGCTTGGATCTGTACTAAGCCCTCGACTGAAGTCGCGTTGCCAGCCAGCTTATGCCACTGATAGACATCTTGATTGTCCACGACAGAGACCGGCAGATCGACTCGAGTTGGGTAATCCGAGGCGCTAGCCAGTGCCCCCAGCTCAACAAAAATCTGCTGCAGATCCACTGGCACCGAATCAAGTGCAAGTTTGGTTTTCCCAGCACGTACACCGCGCATGAGATCCGCTTCTTTATCTAGATCGGCGATTTGCAAGCCCGAGGCATCCACTTCTGCACGGAAACCGTAGCTTTCAAAGTTCAAGCCATCAGCGCTCGCAGCGAACTCGTGTACCACCCCATTTGAGCGGGTAAACTTAAATACGTAAGGCAGTTTCGCCCCTTCATTAAGCACCATTTCGCCATTCACAAACTCAGGCACAGACGAAATGATCATCGCCTGAGTAACCGTTACCGTTTCTTCTAACGTCAACCCTTTGTAGCTAGCAGAGACAACAGAACTGCCTTCAACCAGACCCGTCGCCACGCCTTTTTCATCAATGGCGAGAATCTCTGGTTGGCTCGTTGCCCACTGTACGCCTTCAATAATTTCGCTGACCGACCCATCATTGAACTCGCCATTTAGAGAAAGTTGAATGGACTGATTACGAGAAACACTCTTATTTGGTAGATTGAGGCTAATTCCAGTGAGTTTCGCCACCACATCAAACTGTTGCGTCGTGCTGAAACCTTCAAGGGTCGCGGTTACAGTTGCACTACCAACACCTTTGCTCAGGAATAAGCCACCACCGAGCGATTCTAGGATTTCTGGATCGCTGGAGGTCCACTCTGCACTGTCGCTGACATTAAGAACGTAGTCATTTTCGTGGATGCCTAAAGCACTGACTTGGAACTGATCTCCCAGATATTGCTCTCGCTGGGCTGATTCGATACGCAATGACGCCAATGCCGCGGGTTCGGCATTAAAGGTGATGGTTGACGTTGCACCTTGGTAGCTTGCTGTCAGCGCGATCTCGCCTGTTTTCACCACTTGAAGCTGACCATCGACCAGCATGATGGCATCCGCTGGTGTGTAACTCCAAGCAGAAAGTCGAGTCACTTCAGTGGTTGCATTGTCTGTCCACATGGCTGAAACCAATGGCAGCAACTTATCACCCACTTTGACGTTTTTGCCAACACCACTCAATACAATATTGTCCAGTCCGACCCCTTCCGCGGTGAAGGTGTTCGAAGTAGAGACACCATTATATTCAGCTTTGAATGTAATGGTTCCAGCATGTTTTACTTTCCAACGCGCACCTACTTTTTCCAATGCTGTTGCTGGCGTAATCGTAATCGCCGCTTCGTTGCTGATATCGCTTGAGGTGGTATCCGACCAAAGCGCGAACATTGAAGGGCTCACCCAATCACCAACGTTCGCCATTTGTGGCAATCCGGTCACCAACACATACTTCACACTGGCTGGCTGAGGATCGGGAGAAATCACATTCTCATACTGGCTTGACCAAGCATTGATACTGACAAAGCGATGGGCCTCCTGATCGAGAAACCAGGTATCGGCAAACAGAGAATCCCAAGCGGCAGTATAAGGAATGTCATTTAATCGATGCCACTGCCCCCATGAAACATCGCTGCGCAAATTGCGAAGCCATACTGTGGTATTCTCAAAACCAGCCAGAGAACCTGAGAAATCAACAATAGACTTGAGGCCAACACCATAACGAACAATCATCTGCTCTGCATAATTGCGATCAAGGGATTGATAAGCGTCCCACTCATTGGCCGAAACAAAATCATCCTTGTTAACATCTGCAAGCACATATTCAACCGTCGAAAAGTTGCTAATTAACGCATTAACGCTTTCATGGCTTAACGCCTGCTCTAAGGTTTGTCCGGCATATTCATAGAATATAATCTGGTCACGCTGCGCCTTATAGGTAATAGGCAAAGACTTGATGTTTTCATATTCATCATCAAATACTTTTGCCTCAGCAGAATATTTACCATCTTGATCGGTTTTCGCAGTCGCTAGTAGTTTATTTCCTACATATATCGACACCGTAGCATCAGAAATAGGACCATCGTAAACCATGCCCGCGAATTTTAAGCCTTTGAACTGACGAGTGTCGGAAGAAGCGGTGTTTTTCAAGATAGTTGCCATCATTTGCTTGCTTATTAAGCAGCTTCTCTTTCTGGATTTAGGTGGACTTCACCAACTGGTTCACAGTTCCTGATATCACCAGGCCAGCGCTCAGGTTTTCGCTGTTTTGCTGCGAGCAATACCTCAGCTCGGCGCTTCAAGATCTCTTCATCTTTTCCATTATGACGCTCTGAAGGCGTGACATAATTTAGCTTACTGTGTTTGTGCTCGGTGTTGTACCAGCGCACGAAGGCTTCAACCCAACGTCGACTGCTGTCGAGACTTTCAAAGCCCTTTGTCGGCCAGTTTGGCATGTACTTTACCGTGCGGAACAACGATTCTACATACGGATTATCATCACTGACTCTTGGACGGCTATACGATGAGGTAATGCCTAACTCATCCATCTTCGCTTTGAACGTCAGCGACTTCATAGGCGCACCGTTATCTGAGTGAAGAACCAGCGGTTGACTGAAGCACTGCTCTCGCATCAACGTCCGCTGCAGGAGTTGTGAGGCTAACTCGCCGCACTCACGTTCATACACCTCATAACCCACGATTTTTCGGCTGTAGATGTCCTCAATGACGTACAGATAATAGTGCTGGCCTCGAACCTTTGAAGGCAAGTAAGTGATATCCCATGTGTAGACTTGATTCGAGCCTGTCGCCGTATAACTCGTTGGCTTCGCTTGTGTTTGTCTACTCCTCTGACGGCCTCGATGATGAAGTTGCCCTTGTGCACTCAGTACCCGATAATAGCTCGACTCTGAGGCGATATACTCACCTTTATCAAGCAGTGTCGGTACGATTTGAGTTGGAGGTAAGCTCGCGAACTCTGGGCGGTTACACACCTCGATAATGGCATCACGCTCTTGCTGAGAGAGCTTGTTAGCTGGCTCAGGTCTGGCACAGGTCGGTCTTTTATCCGCTTGAACCTCTCCTTGCCGATACCATCGACGATACGTTCTCAGGTCAATTTGAACCTCATAACAAGCTCGCTCTAAGCGGCAACCACTTTGCTTGGCATCGTGGATAAGAGCAATCAGGTGCTGCCTTTCATCGGTTGAGGTTAGTCGTCCTCTGGCTCTTCCCCGTAAAAGGCTATGAGCTTTTTTCGTAGAACCAACAGGGCAGCCGTTTCAGCGAGCGCCTTTTCTTTGTGGCGTAACTCCTTCCTAAGCTCTTTGATTTCAAGCTTATCCGCTTTGGCCTGCTTCTTTGCTTGTGCTTCCCGCTCTTTACTCGACATGAAGCCTTGCATACATTCGCTGCGCCAGCGTTGGACTTGCTCTGGAAACAGACCTTTTTCACGACAATATTGGCTGAGTTCATTCTCGGTCATCGAGTAAGTCTCGGCGACGATGGCGAGTTTAGTTTGAGCAGACCACTGCTCTGATGAAGTGTTGCTGTTTGGCACTGCGGCTCCTGAACGTCTGAGTTGCTGTCGCCAATGATACAGGGTTGCAGTGCTAATGCCTTCCTCTTTTGAAAGTTCGCTCACTGACATTGAGTATGGAGGCAGCAGCTTCTTCAATATGGCTTCTTTTCTTTCTGTTGGAATACGAGACACAATTCACTCTTACCGCCCTAGACTGGTTAAATTTTAACAGTGACAACTATCCTGCCAGAGGGGGGAAGCACCAGAATTACTGTCACTTCCACAAGCGGTTAACATCATAATGAGTGGTATACTCACTAAGCCTTGCTTATACATGAATTCTCCTTAACATGCATATATTTAAAAATCTCAATAGCATTTGTCGTTTTGATTAAATAAAAACGACAACGGGAAATAAAACGCAAATTATCACTAAAAATAAATATAACCCTAGCTACAGCCAACTGAACCCCGCGGATTATAATTTTGAAAAACTCTACGTCAATTAATTCATGAGAATACAAATTTTCACGATTATCAAATTTGAGATCTAATAAAAATAAAGTCAAAAGCATCGTCAATAAAAACATTATCAAAATATATCAATACCTTATAAAAAGATAAATATAGAGAATAATTGCCATCTATAACATTTGATGTAATTTTCATTTATAACACTTTCATTTCATTGAGATGCCAGCCACATAAAACAGATTTAATCTCACTTATTGACATATATAGAAACAGTGTTCACATTCTATTTTATGGAGGAAAATCACGGTTTTTCTCTTGAGAAAAACCCTATATTTCACTCATTTATTGATTTATAAATTTTCAATATCCTCAGTAAACCCAGACATTCTCAATTTACTAAGAGGATTATCAAGAGTCATTGATAGATATAGCCTTAGTTAACGCAATGAGCCAGCGCAGAGAAAAGTGTAAGAACAGGGGAAAAGTTGATGAAAGGACTTGATATCGTAACAAGTTAGTTTGAAGCAAAGGCAAAGTATAAACCCTACCTTTACTATTAAGAGAATGAATCAGTTGCTTTTAAAGACTTCCTGACCAACCGTCATCAATACAGATATTTTTACACAATAGTTAGATTTCTAAATCTAATGCGGGGTTGTGAGAGTAGATCTTGCTTACCAACGTTGAAAAAGTTTTAAACTCATCGTCACTCAATATCATCAGTATTTGGGATAGCCATTTTGTTTGTTCCGGTAGTATCGATTGAAACTCCGCCAACCCGGCATCCGTTATAGAAATAATCCACGAACGACGATCCTGTTGTTGATGTTCTCTTATCACAAAACCTCGTCCTTCTAAGCTATCTAATACCACTGTAATCGCCGAGCGTGTGATATCTGCTTTGGTGGCGAGTTCAGATGGCTTCATTCTGCCAAAGTGCTTCAACAGCATCAAAACCACAAACTGTCCATCACTGAGTGATGATTTCCCCAAATTTTGAGTGCATTTATCTGAAACTTTACTACAGAAACTAATGAGATCGACCACGGTTTTGATTTTTGTTGTGCTAATTGTTTCGTCTTGAAGAAGACCAGCCTCAGCCAGTAGTACATCGTACTTAGTCATAAAAACTACCATATTACGAGCAATTTAGTTCAATGCTTAATAGTCTACCCTTTTACCATACAGTATGGAAGCGTTTCAGCGTTACCTTGTTCACAATTATGCCTCATTTCAAGGAACTAAATTAATTTCAATAATATCAAGAACATACATCTATGAACATTTATGTAAATAGCCAATTAGTGCGATCAGGATCACACTAATGTGATTTTTATGGAAATAATTTGTTGCAATTATTTTTCTCATAAATATTATTTTAAAAAATAAAGTTAAGCTCTTAATTATATCAAAACATATAGTTCATCCATTCATAATAAGGTAAATAACAATGTCAGTAATTTTGGTTGTTGGTAACAAGTTTTCAGAGTTTTCTAATAGAAATGAAACTGTTATGACTGTCGATGAGTTTAAGCAAGCACTTTTCTCTCGTGCAGTTTCTGGAGATTTAAGGGTAATCATTGGTCAAGGTGTTGAACTCAATGATCTGATGACGATGCAGCATCTCAGCCTGAGTTATCAAAAGTTGGGCTTCTCCGTCAGCATAGAAGAAGCCGGAAAAGTGCATGATCAAGTCGATCACTCACATCAATGTTCTGTGCACAAACATAATCGACAGAATGTTTTGATATCAAAGCCAGCACGAGTAACTGACACCCTCTACACGGCATGGCTAAGCATACAGGATGAAAACGAGCTATTGCAGGATCATATGACCGGGCAGCACATTCAGGGCATGGTATTGACGGAATCAGCAAGGCAAATGATGCTTTCTGTCACTGAAAACTTCTACTTGGCAGAAGAGGAACGAGGAAATCGTTACTTTGTTCTTAATCGGGTAAATAGTGAATATATAAACTTCACCTTCCCTCTCGATGTAAGAATTGATTTTGTTATTCACTCACTGAACAAGAACAAACGTGGCGTAATCAAAGCCAAGAGCAAAGCCATTCTTTATCAAGGTGCTACACACTTAGCAGAGATCGACATTGATTACAGCGTTTATGATAAGGCGTTTATTTCCGATAGAGAAAGTGAGCTTGCAAGCGATGTTGTAGCAAGTTTCTTCGCGAAACTAGACGCTGTGTCAAAAGCTGCATGAGGGGCTGAACTTGAACGATAACATTATCATTGTTGGTGCAGGACCAACAGGGTTAACACTTGGATGCTTGCTGCAAAGTCAGGGTATTAATTGTGTGATCTTAGAGAAAGAGCAACAACAGAATCAGTTGACTAAGGCAGTCATGGTGCACGCCGCCTCACTCGATGTTTTTTCTCTACTCGAAATTGATCAAGCCGTGCTCCAAAAAGGGTTAAAGCAGAATTCTATACGATTTAATATTCAGGGAAAGGAAGAGTATGTAATGGACTTTACCCAACTATCTCCCAATAAGTTCCCTTTCTTCATCAATATAAAACAGCCGGATCTGGTCGACATATTGGAGCGCAAGTTCACCTCTCTGGGGGGACGAGTCTACTACCATCACGACGTGTATCAAATTGGAGAAAATGGCACGGTTCTGGCAAAAAACGGTGATGAAGATGTTGAGTTTATCGGCAGTTACATTGTTGGATGCGACGGTGCCAAGAGTACCGTAAGGAAACTTGCACAGATCGAATACAAAGGCATCACCTACCCTTACAGCTATGTTTTGGTTGAAGGCGTCCCCCGCCAAAGCTTCCCTTTGGATGAATCACAGATGCACATCTCGGAAAACGGTGCCATTTCAGTGATACCTATGGGGGACAACGTATTTCGAGTTGCAGGTCCCGGACCAAGGCAAGATGTCGGTGACTTGATCAATATCGAAGATTTCAAAAAGATAATGGCTTCGATTGGCATGGGAGAGTTTGCTGATTTCAAAAAAATCACGTCGCTCCGCAGCTATAAGGTCAACGAAAGAATGGCAGAAACTCTTGTAAAAGATAGGGTGGTATTGTGCGGTGATGCTGGTCATATCCACTCCCCGACGGGAGGCCAAGCAATGAATTTAGGGATCGCAGATGCGTTTTGCCTATATTGGCGCTTCGCTCAGACTGACATTAGTCAGCGCCAAGCACTACTGCGTGAATACACAGAAGAGCGGTTGACTCTCGCCAAATATACGGTCGAGAGAACGAAACTTAATCCATTAATTCAAAAAATGAATAGTGGGAAAGTATCCAAGCAAGAGCTGAAAAAAATCATGCTCTCTTTTAGTCAAACGGCTCATGCAATACAGGTAAATTCTGAAAAAAGCTTGCAGACTAAATCGCTCAAAACCGGTGCGAGAATTCCAAACCTGCGGTGGCATGACACAACAACTTGGCGTGAACTATCGGGGAAAACATATACGGAAATAATCCCAACTGGCCACGGTATCGGAAACATACTGGCAGATTATTTCGAGCAATCTGTCCCCTGCAAGATACGTTTCCGACAAGATTTCATCATAAGTAGCGTGGAAATGTTATGAGAGATACGCCAAGTTTTCCTGACATTATCAGCATAGGATGCTACCTAGCCCCCAGAAAGAGTGTAGCTCGTGCACTGATATCAGGAGAATATGATAGTGAAAGCCATCTAAAGACGAATTATCGTGAGATCTGCTGTGAAACTGAGTTATTTCCATCCGAAATGGCACTAAAGGCAATGAATATTCACAGGCACGAGAAAGAGGATATTTCAACTCTGATCTACTGTCATCTTCATCATCAAGGAGGAACATTTCTTTGGTCACCAGCAAGTTATTTATCGAGCTATTTTTCTGTTGAAAATGGCGTATGCTGTTTCAATTTAAATCAAGGTTGTAATGGTCTTATGATTGCACTTGAACAGGTTTGCCAACAGAATTTTTCTCATCATCATTATTTGCTGGTCGCATCAGATCGCTTTGATGGAACTAATTTCAATCGATGGAAATCAGACTACGGAATTATTTATGGTGACGCTGCAGTCAGTATTCTTGTTGGCCCTCCTGGTGAAGGCGCTTATGCGATTGAGGGAATGAAAACTGTATGGAAACATAAATTGGAGGCACTACATCGATTTACTGATATTCGCTCAGATGATCCACATGAATTTTATGACATTAAGAAAAGTAAGAAATCTTATTTAAATTTACATGGAAATGAGAATTTGAGGTTATCTACCTTAAAAAGTATCGAATTAGCAATCCATCAAGTAATGGTCAGTGCTTCTGTTTCTCTTCATGATATTCAACATGTTTTTCTACCAAACCTCGGTTCGGGATTGATCGAGAGCAGCTATCTTCCCGCTTTAGGTGAATTAGTAAATAAAACCCATTTTGATTTTGGTCAGAATAGTGGGCACTTAGGTTGCTCCGATATTTTTGCCCATCTCTATACTTTAGACAATGAGAACAGAATCAAAAGTGGTGAGTTGATTTTAGCGATTAGTGCTGGTGCTGGATTTTCATGGACAGCATGCCTATTAAGGAAAAGATAAATGAAATGTGCATTTTTTGATATGGATGAAACAATAGTTCAATGTAAAAGCATGTTTTCATTCTATAAATTTTTTCTAACGCAGACTGATTCAGAAAATCATTCGCAACGGTTTGAAAATTTAATGACTGATATCAGAAACAAAGTTAAGGATGGGGCTTCGAGAGAAATCATTAACTCTTTTTACTATGAACAAATGAGGGGCATAAGTAGAAATAAACTAAGAGATTTATCTCAAAAATGGTTTAATCAATCTAACGATATTATATTTATTGATAAAGTTGTATCTGAGATAGAGAGACTGAAACTGAATGGATTTAATATCGTCCTTGTTTCTGGCGCAATGGAAGACATTATTTACCCTATAGGTAATGTAATCGGTGCAGATTTCTATTTGTGCTCAGAGCCATTAGTATCGGATGGCAGATACACTGGCGAGTTAATTCAACAATCAATTGGAGATGGAAAAAGAGCGCTGGTTATAAGATTTTGCCAAACTCACCACATCGACACTAATGATTGTATTGCATATGGTGATCATATTTCTGATATACCTATGCTAACCGCAGTTGGAAAGGCTTTTGTCGTTAATCCTGATCATGAAATGAGAAAGGTTTTAAACGAATTTAAATTAAATGAAATATAAAGGAAAACTAATGAACACAAAAAGTAATAGCAGTTTCTTTATCACACTGCTTATTATATTGCTAGCACCCATTGGTCAAGCAGCAATTGATATTTATGTTACAGCACTACCAGAAATGCGTGACAGTTATTCCGTAACGCAAAGCCAGATACAGCTAAGTGTGTCTCTGTATTTGATTGCATTTGCGATCGGTCAGATGATTTACGGGCCAATAGCAGATGCTTGGGGCAGGAAACCGACCTTGTTCCTAGGAATTTTTATCTATTTAATTGGTAGCCTGATTGCAATTTTCAGCCATGACTTCAACACTTTTCTTGTTGCCCGTATCATACAGGGATTGGGAATCACTTCCGCATCCGTAGTGATGAAAGCAATCGCTACAGATAATTTCAAAGACGCACAATTAGCGAATGTTCTGACTTATATGGTGATTTCATGGGGAATGGGACCAATTATCGCCCCTGTTATTGGTGCGAAATTGCAACTTCATTTCGGTTGGGAATCATGCCTCTACTTCTTAGCTATCTATGGCGCAGTGTTACTTGCATTGCTTTGCCGGTTCAAGGAATCTCTGAAAACACCAGTACCGCTTACACCTGCCACGCTGGCAAGTAACAGCCGCAAGATTATCGGTGAACAGAAATTCCAAATCTGTTTCCTTGCCATGGGGTTATGTTATGGCATTTTGCTCACATTCAACCTTGTTGCTCCTTTTATCGTGCAAGACGTTTTAGGCTATTCACCAGCTACGTTTGGCAATATTGCACTGCTGATGGGAGCGGCTTACTTTCTGGGCGTATTCAGTAATCGCTTCAACAAAGATAAAGTTCCAGTTAATAAACTTTACCTGAGCGCAACCACTATAAACGTATTCGTCTCGCTTGCGATGTTTGCCTATGCATATCAGTTTGGAATGAATATCTATGCTCTAGTGATCCCATGTTTAATCATGACATTCTTTGCAGGAGTCATGTATCCAAATCTGATGGGGAAAGGTGTTTCTCTTTTCCCTGAGTTAGGTGGCTTAGCGAGTTCTCTACTTGGGTTCCTGTTAATGTTACTTGCAGGTCTAATCATGGTCTTCGCAAGCTATTTAAATACCGAAAGCCTACTCCCCCTATCAAGCATGTTCTTGCTTATCAATATTCTGTGTTTCTTCTTGATCAGAAAATTGGTTTCAGAGAACCACATAGCAATTCGTGCCGAAGCTTAACCAAATAAGGTGAAAAAAGATGAAAAATTCCATTGTAGTAAACCATACCTTCACAAGCCGTACCTTAGCCAACAAGCTTGTAAACCCAATAGGTCTTGGCTGCATGGGCATGTCAGAATTCTACGGGCAGACAGATGAACAGCAATCGCTAGATGTTCTTCATAAGGCTTTAGAGTTGGGGGTAAACCATTTCGATACTGCCGATGTTTATGGCTACGGACACAACGAGGCACTATTAGGGCGGTTTATCCGTACATTGGGCTCCGCAGGACGTGAAAATATCTCTTTGGCAACCAAGTGTGGCATTGTGCGTGATAACGATGTTGCAAGCCGTAATGTGGACAACTCGCCGGAGTATATTCGTAAGGCTTGCCAAGCGAGCTTGTCCCGTTTAAACACCCACATCGATTTATACTACCTACACCGTATCCAAGATCAGGGGTTGTATATTGATGAAAGTATGTCTGCCATGGCAGATTTGTTGAAAGAAGGGAAAATTCAGGCTGTCGGTCTCTCTGAAGTAAGCCCTGAGATCATCTTGAAGGCAGATCAATCACTTAAGAAATATACTCAGGGTAAACACGGCATTTCCGCCGTGCAAACTGAATATTCTATTGTCACTCCTACCGTGGAAAAAAATGGTGTACTTGCTGCCATCGAGGAGATTGGTGCCAAGTTGGTGGCTTATAGTCCAATTGGGCGTGGAATGCTCACTGGAAAATTGCTGTCGCTAGATACTCTAGCACAAGATGATTTTAGACGTTCTCTTCCAAGATTCTCTAATGACAATCTGAAAGAGAATAATCGTCTGGTAGAAGCCATTTGTATGCTAGCAAAAGAGAAGAATGTCACTCCAGCCCAGCTCTCTTTAGCATGGCTGTTAGCTAGATCGGAGCATGTCATTGCCATCCCAGGAACAAAACGCGAGAAGTATCTGATTGAAAACGTGGCTGCACTGAAGGCACAACTCTCTCACTCCGACATGCAGTTCATTGATGAGGTTATGACGAATCACCCAATTCAGGGATTACGATACGCTCAACCTGCAATGGCGGCATACGGACTAGAAGAATAATCAACTGATATTATAAATGAAAACGCCGAGACTGAATGACTCAGTCTCGGCGTTTAACCAATCAAAAAATGGAAATTGCGAGTTTGAGTTACACTCTCCATCATATTCAAACCCAACCTTAAACAAAAAGTGCAGGCTTTGACCTCTGCACTTTCATCCCATCCAGCGTTCAAGTTAACGGGTGTAGCGGCCGCTTTTTACCTCGTCCAGCCAGCGTCCATCCACTAACGCTGGAGGCAAAAATGGACCAGAGACTTGCAACTCATTGCCTCGGTCATGCCACATGCAAGCCATGGCTAACAATGGGATATTAATAAAACTTTCCACGGCAATATAATTGGGGCCGTTTTCTTGTATCGCGTAACGTTCTTGTAGTTGTAAGTTTTTTGCCAACACTTGATTGAAGTCATAACCAATGTCGGTGGTTAAGGCGGCAAAGGTTTCAAGCATGCCCATCGCAATATCTAGAGCCCAGTCATTACCTTGTTTCATTGCAGCATCCATGGTTCGCAATAACTTATCGGCATAATCGGGCGTTTGATGATGGTAAGCTTGAAACACCTCCACCAACATATAGGAAACGGGGCCAGCCTGAGTGACACTTTGTTTCATTAGGTCAACACTGAAACTGGCTAAGCTCTCCATGCTTGCTGTATCTCGTGCTATCACCGCGGTAAAATAAGCGTCAATCCAGTCAGCCGAGTTAATACAACCCGTTTCCAAAATTCTATTACCATTCCAGTGCACCGTCGGAAAACCCGGTATCGAGATCGCTTGCTCTACCTCGGGGGTTTGCGCCAATTTGAAGTAGGCAGCTCGCATCGCCGCCGCCTCAACAAAACACAAGGTGCTGAGCTTTTCCACCTCGGGCGTCTGCTCCAGCCAGGTTTGCCAACGGGCATGGAAAATCAGTTGATCTGGTATTGATGTCAGGTTTTCGCGGCGAATTGATATGCGCCTAATGCGCTTGTCTAAGGTGTTATAACCTCCTGATAGCTGTTCATCTAGAGGGATGGTTTCAAAGCTAGGGTCCGCATTACGAGTTAGGGTAATCATCAGTATTCCTTATTTCTAGCCAGCCAACTGGCTGGCGTCTATATCAAGTTCTTGAATGCTCACATGCTTTTCCCTGCTAAGCCCCATTTGCAACTCGTCCTTTTCCACACCAGCGACAACAATCTTTAAACACTCGGCACTAAACATCACATCGCTATCAAATATCCATTTTGCCGCTGCTAGCCCCCTATCTGTTGGCGATGTAACTCTATTGTTCGATTAATACGGCAACACTCTTACCTTGTTTTGCCGCATCCCTAAAGGTAACAAAGTACTTATCACGTACCATTTCATAAGCATCAGGGTTGAGCTCTTCAAGCCCATCCTCTTCAATTTCCGCAATCAGTTGCTGGCCTTCTTCGCTGTCGATATCAAAGTCGTATTCTTCTTCCATCACGGTAAATAAATCACGCACCATGTCCGCAGGGAAGAAGCCAAACGTGCCGCTGGTATCGGCATCAGGTGGTAATAGCTTATGCGGATAAAAGTTAAAGGTGGCGATGAGTAAGAGTCTGCTGTTACCCGCAACCGCATCCCACAATTGCAGAGCCGCCTCAAAGCCGCGCATATTCAGCTCAAGGCTTTGCCAGCGCATGCCTTCTTCTTGCGTGATTTCAACTAGCGTTTGATAAGTCTGCTCATGGGTACCAGAAGCAATGGTTGGGTAATCGTCTTCATTAACCAGATAGAGGTGAATTAAGCTGCTCATAGTTCAGTTTAAATCCGTTTAATCAATTAAAAATAAAGGCAGGTATAACGAGTCGGTGGTGCAATGCCACCCGTGCAACTCTTTACCGAGTTTTGCCATGGTGAGGGCGTTTAAGCACATAAAGCCGTCGAGCATGTCTTTATAGTCACCGAACTTACATTCATCGGTATGCCACGCAATGGCTTTATCAATACTCTCTTGCCATAAAGCTTGGTTGCTTGTAGTAAGCGCACTGATGGCTTCGATTAATGGATGAATGTATTGTTGAACATCTTTGTCTTTGGTGTTTTTAGCCTCAGATAAAGCTTCATCAATGTCACTCTGTTCAAGCGGTTGATGAGTACCGATTTTGATAAGTAGAAGGTCATAAAAATAACACGCTTTATGCATGATGCTGCTAGGTTTAAAGCTATTTGCTAGTTTGGATAATTTTTCAATAATATCTGCATCGCCAAAGGTTAAGCATATATTCATCTCTTGCTGAATTGTCCAATCATTATTATGCGTTCTTAGCTCACTATCGAAACCGCGCAAAAAAGCAAATGGCGCGGATTTAATCAAATTAGGTTTTACCTCAGAATAGTTTTCAAGGGCGTAGTTGGTATAAGCAATTTCAATATACTGACTAGTCATAACAAAAACCGCATTTTGACGGTCATCAAGCGTTTCGTTTTCATCATTGATTTCAGGCGCTCGATGGGTTTCTAAGTATTCAAGGTCCTCATAAAGTTCATTTATGTCATCAAGAATAACTTTATTTAGCTTTAACATTTATCATCCTTCTTTTGGAAGTGGTTGTAGTTTACCACCAGTCACTTTTCCATTGTCTTCTATGGCCTCGATAACGAGTTTATTCATTTTTGGCTTTTTGAACTTTATTGATTTCAATAAATCCTTACCAAGCTGATTTCTCTCAGGGTATTTCTTGGACTGTTTCATGCGGTTGAGGTTATTCTCAATCCACTTGTTAGACATCTGCATACCTTTGGTTTTGGTTTCTTGTAACTTAGCCCCCGGCCCTTTGGCTTCAACAATAAAGTATTCAAGTACTTTTCCATTCTCATCTCGTTTCGCCCAAATCTGGTCAACACCGGGGCCTGGCCCAAAACCGAGTTCCATTTGTGCAGGTGGTGGCGGTTTGGCAAAGTGTTTTTCCATATAAGCGCTGGCAGCACGTTCGCCTTTTACTTCGGTGAGTTTGGCTTTATACGCGCCAATCTTCCTAGCCGAAGCGCCGTTTGCTATCGCATCATCGAGTTTTTTCTGATACCTAGTTTCGTATTCTGCAAGGTTTTGATAGTGCTTTTCAAGAACTGGATTACGCAGCCGCTTTAGATGGGCAGACTTCGGTAACTCTCCTCCTTTGGGTCCATCCAGCTGTTTGGCTGCGGATGTTAAATTATCACTGCCCTTTGCTGCTGTCTCAGTGGCCGCATTTAGTGCTTTGTTGCCATATTTGGCCGCTGTCGCTCCTTGTCCGGCAATCGGAACCATGGCCATCGCAGAGATTAACGCGTTGGCATAATCTCCTTCTGCAGCATACAACAACGTATTCGCCAAATCAGGGATGATACCAAAAGCAGGCATCATCCCCGCTCCATCAAGGAATAAATGAATATCATCGGAATTGACCTGATTCACATCAGACATCCCAGCATTAAGTTGATAAGTGGGGCTAGACGTTTTTAGCGTACTCGAATAGTTACCTGACCCCATAGCGTAGAATATCTGTTGTTGGGGTTCGACGTCATTGGCTCCCGCTGTGATGGCGGGGCGATCTTCTTTCGCACATAAACCCGTTGGGTCCACCCACATCACTGGATTGGGCGTGTACTGATAGTGATTCAGCCCGCCCAATAAACCAATCGGGTCTGGTTGGATAAAACGGCCTGTGCGCGGATCGTAGTATCGCGCGAGGTTGTAGTGCAATCCCGTTTCAGCATCATGGTACTGCCCCTGAAAACGCAGTGGGTTGGTCACTTGCTCTATCTCGATATGTGCCGTGCCCCAAGTCTCATAGTGCGCTTGCCAAACAATCTCGCCTTGCGAAGTCACTAGCCGTAACGGGGTACCAAGATGGTCACACTGGTAAAAATAACATTGCCCATCTTGCACCAACATGCTCGGAATATGGCTCTCTGGCTGGTAGAAATACCAGCGGTATCGGCCTTGGTGGTACTCGCCGATTAACTGGCTATCCTGCCAAAGAAACTCGGTAACACCCGCTTCTGTGACTTTACGGCTGCGACGGCCTAACGCGTCTTTACTGCCCCTGCTTTAACGCCTCTCGTACTTCTTTAGGTGTAGTGGGGGAGGAAACACAACGCCTCTCTCTTCGAGCATGGCCTTCGCCTTATGCATTTCTTCATTCAACCTAAAACCTAGATTCCTCAGTGCCAAGTGTTAAAGCTAAGCCTGCCAATATATTTGACAGGCTCAACAACATCCGTGTTGTTAAAGAGCGGAAGATGTTGTGCTTTTATGCGCAAAACTGTTCACTTTAGAGGCACTCTCGATATTAATTATCCACTAAGAAAAAAACCGATTCAAAAGCATACATTTTGTCACTAAGTTAAGTGGGTGTATGTTGTTGAATTTGTTATCATTTCTAAATTGTTAAAGCGGTGTTGAATAATATTCTAGCCACATCGGAGTCTCCTCAATTTATAAGCCAAAGGCTTTTTTACGTAATGCATTCTTGTCCAGAACTTCAATTTGGCCAAATTGAGCTAATAGTGATAAATGAACGAAAATATTCACTTTGTGAATATTTTCTAACTTGGTTTCACCACCAGCAATTAAACTGGGCACAAAGCCAAACATTTCATCGGATTTTAACGCACCTAAATTTTTCACACATTGTTCAAAGAGGGGATTATCGTCCTCATCATCAATATCGTGCAAGTCAATTGTTTGTCCGCCAAAGAACCACTCGATGCGAGAGTTATGTTCTGGTCTTGGATCTCCCTCGCGCTCTATAATCCATCCTTTTGAAGTCGAAAGCTTATATTTCTGACCCGTTTCTTCACCCCAAAGAAATAAATCACCAAAGGCATTACGAGCAAATACATGGTAAATGTCATGATCAAGAATATCTGTTGGTGACAACCATTCATCTACTATGTCCTCGAAATCTTCTGGATTTACTATCCAAAAAAGTCCATCATGAAAACCACAAAACCCATATTCTCGCCAGTATTCTAGCAAACGCGAAGGAAGTTTACCTTTGTATCTATTAATAGTCTCTGTGCTACATGGCACTTGTTCAAACGGAGTTGAAAACTTTTCCAAAAAGTATTCAAAGTCTTCGTCTAATTTAAATGAGGATGTCATTTTTATTTACCTTATTTGCATCGTGTAAGTTCTACATTCATTTGTGCATTTGGACCAAACTCAGTTAAAGCTTTCTCTGCCGCTTCGTCAATACCTGTTATCCTGCCTGCTTTTGACCACTGTGAACCAAGCGACGAGTTTACATTTGTGTTACCCAAACGGTTTATTTTATCATCACCGCCTGCGATCATATCAGGATCGTGGAGTGCTGCTAATTCCTCTAATGTTTTTTCTGTTTCTGTGATCGCTAGCCGTTCAGCTTCCCTTGCTGACTTCCCTTGTTTACGGTAACTCTTTATTAGAGACTCTCGAATCTCCTTGGTGTAATCTTTTCTCGCTGCATTTTGTGCTTTACTGCCACCTGTTAAAATTCGACGCGCTTTCTTGTGACCATGCTCATCAATTAAATCTTTGAGAACTTGCCTATTTTGTAAGTATTTACCAACAGTCATTTTATTAATGCCTGTCTGCTGATCTTTAAGCTGGCGATAGAATTCTTTTTCAAGTTTTGGTTTATTACCTGAAAAGCGTTTAGCTTTGAGTAGATCATCACCCGGCTTAAAACAAGGTGGTTTATGTTTGTTCATTTCTAGGCGTTTAGGCTTAATCCCCGGCAACTCACTCCCTTTCGGTGTGTCCAATTGTTTCGCTGCGGATGTTAAATTATCACTGCCCTTTGCTGCTGTCTCAGTGGCCGCATTGAGTGCTTTGTTGCCATATTTGGCCGCTGTCGCTCCTTGTCCGGCAATCGGAACCATGGCCATCGCAGAGATTAACGCGTTGGCATAATCTCCCTCGGCAGCATACAACAACGTATTCGCCAAATCAGGGATGATACCAAAAGCAGGCGTCATCCCCGCTCCATCAAGGAATAAATGAATATCATCGGAATTGACCTGATTCACATCAGACATCCCAGCATTAAGTTGATAAGTGGGGCTAGACGTTTTTAGCGTACTCGAATAGTTACCTGACCCCATAGCGTAGAATATCTGTTGTTGGGGTTCGACGTCATTGGCTCCAGCTGTGATGGCGGGGCGATCTTCTTTCGCACATAAACCCGTTGGGTCCACCCACATCACTGGATTGGGCGTGTACTGATAGTGATTCAGCCCGCCCAATAAACCAATCGGGTCTGGTTGGATAAAACGGCCTGTGCGCGGATCGTAGTATCGCGCGAGGTTGTAGTGCAATCCCGTTTCAGCATCATGGTACTGCCCCTGAAAACGCAGTGGGTTGGTCACTTGCTCTATCTCGATATGTGCCGTGCCCCACGTCTCGTAGTGCGCTTGCCAAACAATCTCGCCTTGGGAAGTCACTAGCCGTAACGGGGTACCAAGATGGTCACACTGGTAAAAATAACATTGCCCATCTTGCACCAACATGCTCGGAATATGACTTTCTGGCTGGTAGAAATACCAGCGGTATCGACCTTGGTGGTACTCGCCGATTAACTGGCTATCCTGCCAAAGAAACTCGGTAACACCTGCTTCTGTGACTTTGCGGCTGCGACGGCCTAACGCGTCATACTCGTAATAGGCTAATTGGTCATCACACTGCACTTCAACTAACTGATTGAGCGCGTTAAAGCGGCGGCTCTGCTCTTGGCCCTGCCCTTCTGCTTTGATTTGATTACCATGAGCGTCGTATTCATACTCTATGCGCACTCAACGATACTACGTTTAACTGACCGTGTTGATGGTAACGGTAGGCAATGCGTATAACCCTTGGGCTTGTTCACTCAACACACCATCAGGTTGATAGTCATATTAACCATCTGCCTTTAAAAAAGTGCAGGCTTTGACCTCTGCACTTTCATCCCATCCAGCGTTCAAGTTAACGGGTGTAGCGGCCGCTTTTTACCTCGTCCAGCCAGCGTCCATCCACTAACGCCGGAGGCAAAAATGGACCAGAGACTTGCAACTCATTGCCTCGGTCATGCCACATGCATGCCATACCTAACAATGGGATATTAATAAAACTTTGTACTGCGATAATCATCATAGTGATAACGAACTTCTCGTTGATGTTCATCATGTTCACTGTACAAACGTGCTTGAATGCGCTGGCTACATTCAGCGTATTCCAACGCAAACAACATCCCACCAGGATAAGCGTAGGAGTGCTGCTATTTTGGGTTAAAATGAGCATTATTTACAGTTAACTAACAGATACACAGCCACTCAATGCGAACTAGCCGTAACTTTTTCAGCTAGAGCTAGAATAGTTATGGGTGACTGCTTAGATATGAAGTAAACGCTTAATTATCCAACGAAGGGCGTAAGTTTTCACGCATGGCGCGGTAGTTGGCCGGCCCCATGTTCCAACGTTCACGATCATTAAACTCAAAGTCGATATGAATTTTTCCGGCTGAAGTCATCTGAATCAACAGCTGTACAAATTCATGTCCACAGGCTTGGCGAATTGCTTCACGGAATTCAAGTATTTTATTATCCAGCACCATAATGTCAGACTCTACTTCAGCTGATGCAGGGATTACCTTATCACCGACGTACATGAAACCTGAATTGGCCATATGACCATCCCCCACATCAAATACAAAGGCTAGACCATCCCAGCTTTCAGTTTCAACAACATCCTCACAACGCAAAATCAGCTCGCCTAACTCTTGTATGTATTTTGGATCTATATTCATTGTACTTACCCTTTAAATATAATTTTGCATATCTGTACGGTTAACACGTTTAAACTCTTCGCCTTTTTTGTTATCAAATCGGTGTCGGCGCTTAAACACCCTATCTCCGGTGGCTGGGTCAAACACTTGATATTGTGCAACAATGTTTTCCGGGCGCTCAGCACCTGGTGGATCGAGTTTAACAGTAACACGAACCTCACAGCCTTCTGCAATCCAATCCGCCCACTCGTTTTCCATAGTTTTATACGCACCACGGTTTAAATTTGCATTTTGTGGGAATAGGTTTTTCAAGCCCTGATCATTCATAAAGCGATGACCAATCAGATGCCCACCATCATCATCACTTAACCGTTCATCACCACCGACCGACTGTTGAAGTTTTTTCTCTATAGACGACCGCTTGCCAGCGTGAGTGTTAGATAAGACGGCTGAGACAGATACGGGACAACCGTCCATATCTACTACCCATACTGCTTTGCTATTATCAACTACATCTGTAATGGTCAGCCTGTCTGGTGTTTGTAGTAGGGTGCCATCATCCAATCCCTGCTTAATCTGCGCTGGCGTAGCGACTCCCGCTTCGGCCAGAGCATACAGTTTATCACTGGTGTTTTGGTCTATCACGTTTTTATCAACCGAATCGCTGAGTGCCGAACCCAGTTTTTCTAGGTCCGTACTTTTCTTCGATGATGTTGTGCTAGATAGCTGCCCCACAGAGCTGCTGGCTAACGTAGTCGACTGATAACTCGCCGGAAGGGTACTCGTGATGAGCGTTTGCTGCGGATTCTCCGCTAAGGCGTCGACAGAGAGTGTGCTATCTTCTTTTGCGCACAGCCCTGTGGGGTCCACCCACATCACTGGATTGGGCGTGTACTGATAGTGATTCAGCCCGCCCAATAAACCAATCGGGTCTGGTTGGATAAAACGGCCTGTGCGCGGATCGTAGTATCGCGCGAGGTTGTAGTGCAATCCCGTTTCAGCATCATGGTACTGCCCCTGAAAACGCAGTGGGTTGGTCACTTGCTCTATCTCGATATGTGCCGTGCCCCACGTCTCGTAGTGCGCTTGCCAAACAATCTCGCCTTGGGAAGTCACTAGCCGTAACGGGGTACCAAGATGGTCACACTGGTAAAAATAACATTGCCCATCTTGCACCAACATGCTCGGAATATGACTTTCTGGCTGGTAGAAATACCAGCGGTATCGACCTTGGTGGTACTCGCCGATTAACTGGCTATCCTGCCAAAGAAACTCGGTAACACCCGCTTCTGTGACTTTACGGCTGCGACGGCCTAACGCGTCATACTCGTAATAGGCTAATTGGTCATCATACTGCACTTCAACTAACTGATTGAGTGCGTTAAAGCGGCGGCTCTGCTCTTGGCCCTGCCCTTCTGCTTTGATTTGATTACCATGAGCGTCGTATTGAAAACGCCAACCCTGGTGCTCTAGCAATCGGTCTCCAAGCCGTTGGCTCGCTTGCCCTTGCGGATGGCCAAAGCCATCAAAGTGATATTTTTCTTCAATGTAAACCGATTTCGCCCGAGTAAGCTGACCGAGCGCGTCGTATTGGTAGTGCGTTGCACCACTCTCGCTATCTATCACGATGGCAAGATGCTGCGCAGCGTCGTAATGGTATTTGCGCGTTTTCTCTGGCCAACGCTGCAAATTCAAACGGCCAATGCCATCGAACTGCCTCTCTTCACTTTGTCCGCCGCAATAGAGACGGCAAATACGCCCCATCTCGTCGTACTCATACTGCACCGCCGCGGTTTGACACTCTTTGCGCTGTACACGCTGCAACTGGCCATACGCGGTGTACGCCAATATCATTGTTTCGCCATCAGGGAGGTCGATTTCGGCTAACTGCCCGCACGCATTGTAGCGATAGACAAAAGTATGATTGCCTTGTGTCTGTTCGCTAAGTAATCCATCGCTTTGATACTGGTTCTGAATGGTGCGTTTGGCATTGCTCGCCAAGCGCAGTTTGCTGCCAGCACTGAACTGAAAATAGTTTTCACACAGCCCGTATTCCCCACCCGCGCGCACTCGGCAAAGATTGCCATTAAGATCGTAATCAAACGCAACCTGCCTTTCTGCGCAGCGAAGGTGGGCTAAGCGGCCTGCAGCGTCATAGTCGTATTGGGTACAGATCCCGTCGAAATTGGTTATTTGTGCCAAATGTCCATCAGCAGAGAGAGTGAGATGGTATTGCACGCCATCACTGCGAGTGATCGCGGTGAGATTTCGCTCTCCGTCATACTCAAACGCCAGCGCACTGCCATCGGCGCGAATGATCGCTTCTGGTTGTGCCAGCTTTCCCCACTCAATGGCACTTCGCCCCGCTGGGGTCGTTATCTGCGTTAGGCGACCAAAATCATCATACTGATAGCTCACTTCTCGCTGCGTATCGTCTTTGCTGTTGAAGGCTTTGGTCTTCACTACCTGCCCATGGCTGTCTCGCTCAAAGGCGACCACCATTTCGTCTGGATAGGCGATACCGTCAAGGTCGTTGTGCTGATCATAACTGTAACGAAGTAAGGTTTGGTTGATTTGACGTGCTACGAGCTGCTGATTATCGTTCCACCACCATTGCTGCTTTTCACCTCGCGCGCTGTGACTTTGAATTAAGCGACCAAACTTATCGTATTGGTATTCGGTGACCGTGCCATCGGTGGCCGAACGCCACAATAACTGCCCCAGTGAGTTGTAATGCTGGTACTGCTTTTCACCATCCGGATGAAGCAACATCGTCTGCTGACCAAGTTGGTTGTACTGGTAGCGCGTGGTGGCTCCGGATGTATGTTGCTGGGCGATTTTTTGTCCATACTGATTGTATTGGAAACTCACACAACTGCCGTCGGGAAAATGTTCAGCCACTACTCTACCTAAGTGATCATAATCCCAGCGCCACTTACGCCCTTCAGGGCTGTGTTTTTCAAGCAACTTCCCTTGTGCGCTGTGCAGAAACAACCATTGATTGCCTAGCGTGTCACGAAAGCTTGAACGATCGTCTTGGTATGCGAAGCAGTAATCGTAGGTCTGGTCGTCGCCATAGTTACGCACGCATTTTGCTGCTGAGCCTTCTCCCGTCCACTCAAAATAGTGAGTAAAACCCGTGCAGCGCTGACGGCGAATGATCAGATGGCTTTGCGAGTAGGCATACTGCTCTGTTTGCGCCTGCTGATTGGTGGCAGCAATAAGGCAATCTTGTGGATCATAGCGATACTGGGCCAACACTCGCCCTGAGTGAGGCTCTCTCACTTCAATCAAATGCCCACGCTGATCATATTGAAACTCAAGAGATGGATGCTGATTGGTGCTGACACCGATCAAGCGATGTTTGAGCGAATAATTCAGTTCAACTCGTTGTAAAACGCTAGGGCGGATCTGTCTTAGCAGCCAGTGCTCATCCACATGCTCGAATTTGTACTGGACGCCATTTTTCAGGGTAACAAGGCGATACTTGTCATTCTGATAAAAACAACTGGCACCCACATAAGTCTGATAGCTCACCGCACCTTGATTGACGGCGGGAAACAGAATCGTATCGCCCATCTCATCCACAAACTGCCAGTGGCTCACTTCGCCATCTTCTGCTTGTACATCAAATAATTGCAAGTCAAAACTATGACGCCAACCGAAACCGATACCGCTGTCGCTATCACAACGTGATGACCGGTAAGTGCGGCTAAAGAGGACGGGATGATTCGCCACGTCACACAAGGTGAGAATTTCTTCTCCGGTAACCATAGATACCGGATCACCTGCCGTTTCATGGTTTCTGCTGCTTTCCGCCTGGGGCTCTTGGCTGACACTGCTTTGGCTCTCTTGCTGCGCGGACTTTCCATCCGCTGCAGGTTTTGCAGCCTGCACCTTTGGCGCTGGTACGGGCGCACTGGGTTTGACGCCCGCGGGATTAACGCTAGCTATCTGGACAACATGTAACCTGTTGTTGGTTAACGCATCGCTAAGCGGCGTCACATAGTCGGCAAACGTACATTTTTCACGGTATACCCCAACGGTTGGCTGAACACCTAGCCAACGTGCGATCTCTTCGATATCCGCTAAATTTGACAGCTTAAAGCGCTCAACAAACTGAGCTGCGACTGCTACGGTTGGAAATCGATACGATTTACCCTCAGCAAAGGGCTGATCAGAGAAGTGATGTAGTGAACCGTCGTAAGCGGTGAGTTGAACTATCCGTTGAATACTCATTTTATTTGACGTTTATTCTTCGCTGCGCCAGCGATATAAAACCCCTGCGGCCATACCGAGAGGATCGCAGTCCAGTTGTAATGCATGAAAATGGGCGTTAGGTGCTTGCTTTTGTTGTTCGTACAGCAGGAGGGCATTGAGCAACCCGCCCCCAGCTCCCAACTCGCCACTATTCAATTGATTAAAATGGTAGCGAGTTTGTTGGGTAATCCATGGCGAGAAACGGGGCAGATGATTTTGCCATTGCTCGCTCTCTTCGCCCTTTAGTGGCAAGCAGAGATCGGTTAATTCCTGTTTACATAACGAGGCGAGAGAAGGCATCACCGAGTCGCTACCACTGGCATAGGCTTGAGAATGCAGATCAATTTGTACCGGTGAAAATGCCAGACCAGTGCCCGTATCAACCGTGCGAGCCAGCAATAAGGAATCTGTTTTTGTCTCTTCAAAGCTCTGGTGTTCGATGCCTGAACAAAAAACCTCAGAGCTATCCAACGCAACAACCCAGCAACCGTAAGGTGAGTTCGCCAACTGAGCAATCCGCTTTAAGGCGACCAAAAATGACGCACTCCCATAGGGATAACAAAAAAGTGTTCTTTCATGCTCAGTCGAAGTGGGCAGTTTTTGTTGTACCGCTTTCAACACCTCTGCCACACTTTGCCTCTCTTTGATTTCGGGCAACAGCAAACAGAGCGGCGCCTCAGCAGGCACAAGGGCGAAGTGAACCGCATGATGATCAATCAGCTCAATCAAACGATGTACTAACGACGGAGATTGATGTGCAATCGCTCTACGAACGTTGCCAGTGAAATAGATGTCGTCACACCATTGTGGCAACTCCAGATCCTGCCAAGTAAAACCTTGATAAAGCGTTTGCTCACCAATAGCAATACATGCCGAGTCGAACAAAAGAGCCATTTAATCTCCGATCAACACGTTCGGTACACCCACCAGAATTTTGCCGCCGTGCGATGTACCATCGCCCATTCTTGCTGCGGGTTTTCCATTGATTTTCACTGATGAGGAGCCTTGAGAAATACTGTCGGGCGGGCCAATACAAATGAGCTTGTCGCCTTTTCTAGCGGCAGGCATACCGCAGATTTTGACATTAGGCGATCCCGCCACCACCGGACCACCGACATGAGGGACTTTGGCGGTCACTTTAGGACAGAGATGAAAACAACCGACAACGGATGCCGCTTTACCCATTTTGCGCTCCTTAGTTGAGTGAGATCTGGCCCGCTTTCAGGGCTATGGTTGAGCCATTAATGGCAATTTTCTTACCTTTAATGTTGATCTCACCAGAACTCGACATCTGGATCGAAGCACCTCCAACTTTGATTTCAATGCTTTTTCCAGCCGATAAAGAGAGCACTTCACCAATATCCAAACTGTAATTTTTGCCA